>JAUMVL010000200.1 GCA_030530185.1 Clostridia bacterium
CTCTTCCTTGCGCCGCGTCGCTTCAATGTTGTGCAAAAGCGCCTGCTCGACGACCTGCTGCAACTCAAAGTCGATCGTCAGCTGCACATCCATACCGTCCTTGGCCTGCGTAGATTCAAGCACCTCCAAGATCGCGCCGCGGCGATTCTTCAGAATCGTCGTTGTGCCAAGTCGGCCGTACAGATGCGGCGTAAGATACGCCTCCATCGACTTTTCGACCCCGGCGACCCCGATCAGATCGCTATAAGAATAGCCGAGCTTCAGCATGTTATCGGTCTCCTCCACGTCGACAAGCCCGCGATAGTCGTTGAACGAATAGTTGATCGTGCTCATATCCGTCGTGACCTGCTTGCTGAGATACCCTAAAATATGCGAGGCGGAGTTGCCGTACGGATAAACGCGCACGCTCGCGCGCTCGGTCTGAATGCCGACAAGCTCGCTTGCCAGCATATCAAGCTCCGTCACAACGGCAAGCGAAACATTGTACGCGATCGTCACGCCCTCGAATGCGCGATAGCTGTTGAGTACGGCCTCCTGCCGGATCGACATCACCTTTCGCGCCTCGTTAAAGGGCATATCGTCCGGGATCCGCCACGACTGGCGCAGAATCAAATACGCCTCCTCGGCGGTTAAGTTTGGATTTGAAAAATTGCAGGCGTCGACAAAATTCTTTTTCCGAACCGCCGCGGCACTTTCGCTCGTCGTGCCGAAATCGTAATAAAACGAGCCGTCGGACTCCATTTGAATATAGAAGGTGTCGATGATCGAACCGCCGCCCGCCTCGATGATCCGAATCGCCTCGATCAGCGACTGCGTATAGCGCATGCTGTCGACCGGCGTCGTATTGTTCGGATCGCGATAGAACCGCACATTGTAGGTAACCTCGTCGTATGCGAGTACGACGCCGTTCCGATCGAGAATCCTTCCGCGCGTGCCGGACTGATACGTGACGGCGCGCGTCGATTGGGACACCGCCGCCGTGTAGGCTTCGACCTCGGTAATCGTCAGCTTGCGGATATAAAAGAGCAGAACAAGCAGCAGTGCCGTCAGCACTGCAATCAGCATCCACACGCGCAGATTCAGTTTTCCTTTGGCTCCGCGTTTCATATCCGATCCCGATGACTCTTCTTTGCCCAGTCGAAAAGCTTGCAAAGCGGCAGCACGCACAGTCCCGTCAGCACGGCGGACGGAAGCACCTCCGCCAAAAAGGTCGAACCCGTTCCGTAATGTGCCCCCGCGAGATACGAATACAGCCACTCGATCGGTGCGGGCAGCACCGTTACGAAAGCGGCATACAAGCCCAAAATCAACAGTTTGGGATGATTTTTACGAATCAAAACCCACAATGCCGCTATCGAAACGAGATAGCAGGCTGCAGTCAGTCCGATATAAGAGTTGCACAGCGCGTCGATCATCAGCCCGCCGACAAGCCCTGTCAAAATGGCGCTCTGCACATCCAGCACCGCGCACGCCGCAAGCGCTACGGCAAGCAGCAGCCACGGTTTCGCGCCGAAGATATTCCACTCGGCAAACACCGTGCAGTCGAGCGTCACGCCGCAAAGCGCGGCAGCAATCAGCGTCCCATACCGTTTCATGACGCGCTCCCGCCCGGCACGAGCACGAGCACCTCCTCAAGATGTGAAAAGTCCGCATCCCATTGCACGATTGCGTCGTATGCGCCGGTGCCTTCATCGAGCGCAACAACCGTGCCGATCAGCAGCCCCTTCGGGAACACCTCGTCCAGGCCGGAGGTGACGATCACGTCGCCGACGCGCACCGTTGCATCGTCCGGCAGATAGTACAGCTTTGCCCCGAGCGTTCCGTCGGGCAGCGTAAACAGGCCGCCGTACATGCCTTCATCCCGCGTGCGCTGCACCGTGACCGAGATGCGCATGTCATCGTTTGCAAGCGTGCGCACGCGGCACCAGGTCGGCCCGATCTCGGACACGCGTCCGATCACGCCCTCCGGCGTAATGACAGCCATCTTGGAGGCTACGCCGTGCCGCGTACCGACATTCAACGTCAGCGTATCGATGTACGGATTCGTACTCCTGCCGATCACCGCCGCCGTCTGGAATCGAATCGACGGGTTCGCATCCGTGAAGTTCAGCAGCTCGGTCAGACGCGCGTTCTCGCGCGCGGTATCCTCAAAAAACGCCAACTGTGCCGCTTGCCGGTTCAGCTGCTCCTTGAGCCGTTCGTTCTCCTCCTCCAGTTCGGACGGATGAAACACGCGGATGAAAAACCCGCGCACCGCATCCTGTGCGGCATAGAGCTTTTCCTGTATCGGCAGCGCCGCCGAGCGAAACAGCCCGTCGGTATACGAAACGCGCCGGTCGCCGACCGTTGCTGCTGCAAGCAGTATGCACAGTACGAAAAATACCGCGGCAAACCACAGCGGTCGATTTTTCCATAGTCTTCGCATCGCGTTTCGTCCTTTCCCGCTTTCCGAAAAAAGCGTATGTCCATACCGATACGAATACAGTATACCACATTCCGGCGGCCTATTCGGTGAATTTTCGGTGAACGATCGCAGCCGCCGGCCGTTTCGATCGATCTCTGCATTTACGCGCCCTCGAACTGGGCTGCATAAAGCCCGTAATACGCGCCGCGCGCCTGCAAGAGCGCATCGTGCGTACCGCGCTCGACAATGGCGCCGGCGTCCATCACAAGGATTTCGTCGGCGCCGCGGATCGTAGACAGCCGGTGCGCGATCACAAAGCACGTACGTCCCCGCATCAGATGCAGCATTGCAGCCTGGATCTTGAGCTCGGTCTGCGTATCGACATTGGAGGTTGCCTCATCCAAAATCAGCATCGGCGAATCAATCAGGATCGCGCGGGCGATTGTCAAAAGCTGTTTTTGCCCCTTGGACAGGTTGACCGCATTGTCGGACAGCAGCGTATCGTATCCGTTCGGGAGCGATTCGATGTAGCCGTGGATCATCGCAGCCTTAGCGGCTGCAAGTACTTCGTCCCTCGCAGCGTCGGGCTTTCCGTAGGCGATGTTCTCATAGATCGTACCGTGGAACAGCCACGCGTCCTGCAGCACCATCGTATAGGCGCGGCGCAGGTTCTCACGCTTCAGCGTTTCGATCGGGTGTCCGTCAAGTGTAATTCGGCCGCTGTCTGCATCGTAGAAGCGCATCAAAAGGTTGATCAGCGTCGTTTTTCCGCATCCGGTTTCGCCGACAATTGCGACAACCTTGCCCGCGTGTGCCGAAAAGTCGATTCCGTGCAGAATCTCGCGGCCCGGTTCGTAGGAAAAGCGTACGCGTTCGGCTTCGACCCTGCCTTGAATGTCGGACGGCGCTACAGCGTCCGGCGCGTCGGGCGACTCGGGCGTTTCGTCGATCAAGCGGAAC
>JAUMVL010000201.1 GCA_030530185.1 Clostridia bacterium
TCCGGCAGGCGTCGTATCGTTCGGATAAAGCACGCGGGTGATGTCCTCGACAGCGTTCTTTTCGAGGACCGCGGATGCGTATTCCTGATTGTTAAAGGATTGGAAATCAAAGTCCTGCACGGCTTCGCTCTGCCAAAGGCGCAGCGTGCCGATATTGTTTGTACCGTAACCGATGATCGGCATGTCGTAGGGAACAGCGCGCACGGTCTGATCCGAAAAGGAAACAAGCACCTCGTGCGAAGCGCGGCGACGGCTCCATGGATCGCCGAAACGCTGCCAGTCATCAGCGGATTCCACCTGGAATCCGTTTTCAAAGCTTTGTTTGAACAGGCCGTATTTATAGCGCAGGCCGTATCCGTCGAGCGGAAGGTTCATCGTCGCGGCCGAATCGAGGTAGCATGCGGCAAGACGGCCGAGACCGCCGTTTCCGAGCGCGTCGTCCTCGATCTCCTCAAACATGTTGAGGTCAAGTCCCTTTTCGGCAAACGCCTTTTTGACATCGTCCAAAATACCGAGAGCGAACAGATTGTTATAAACGCTGCGGCCGGTCAGATATTCCGCGCTGAAATAAAATGCACTACGGGCGGATTCGTGTGCGTGGCGGCTCGTATACCAAGAGTCCGCGATCGCGCCCATCACAACCGTCGCGAGTGCATTGTGGAGTTCCTGTGGGGTGGCTTCTTTCAAAGTGGTCTGGAAATCGCGCTTAAGAACAAGCTCGATATTGTCCATAATGGCTTCTGCCCGCATATTCGTAATTCTCCCCTGAATCAATTCGTATTTGCGATATATTACGCATTCTGAAACTACAGCGCAATTATATCATACCCTATTCCGTTTTGTACGCTGTTTTACAGCCTTTTTGCGTAAAAAATGAGTAAACGGGAAGATGTAAATTTTGCGATTCGGATGTGGGTTTTTACGTGTTTTATCTTGTCGAAACAAAGGAAAACGTTTATAATAAAATGATGATTTTCTGTTGAAAGACTTCGTTCCCTGCTTTTTTGTGCTTTTGGGACGAAGAAGGAGAGTTCAAGGATGGGTTCCATCGGCTATTACAACGGAACGATCGGGCCGCTCGAACAAATGCGGATTCCGATACTCGACCGTTCCACCTATTTTGGAGACGGCTGCTATGAAGCATGCTTTGTCTGCAACGGGAAGGGCTTTGCACTGGAAGCGCATTTGGACCGGTTTGAAACGAGTTTGAAGCTTCTTCGGATCGACATGCCGTGTCCGCGGGAAGAATTGAAGCGCATTTTATACGAATGTATCGCGGCGTCCGGTGAAGAGAATGCATTACTGTACTGGCAGTGTTCGCGCGGCACCGCTTTGCGTCGTCATAATTTTCCGGATGCGTCAGTGCGGCCGAATTTGACCGTCATGGTCACGCCGAAACCGTATCCGACGGCGCACGGCACCGTTCGGTTGATGACCGCCGAGGATATTCGCTTTTCGATGTGCAACGTCAAAACGCTGAATCTGCTGCCGAATGTGCTGGCCAATCAGCGCGCGGCCGAGCAGGGCTTGGACGGGGCAATCTTTGTACGTGACGGGCGGGTCACCGAGGGCACGCATTCCAATGTACATATTCTCAAGGATGGCGTTTTCTTTACGCATCCGGCGGATCGGTACATCTTGAAAGGCATCACGCGCGGACGATTGATTGCAATCTGTGGACGGCTCGGCGTGCCTGTGCGAGAGGAGCCGTTTTATAGGGATGCGCTGTTTGCGGCGGACGAGGTGCTGATCTCGGCAAGCGCGGGCGGCGTCCGCTCGGTTACGGAGATCGACGGCATTCCGGTCGGCGGGAAAGATACGACAATCTTGCACGCTTTGCAGGATGCTTATGCGGAGGAATTCCGCAACGAAACGCTATGAACGGGCAGGAATGCCCGATCGTCGCATCGCCGGCATCTGCGCAGGAACCGATCGCGCCGGAGGAGCGTGCGACGGGAACGATCGAAAATCGGGTTGGCGAACAGCCACAGACAGATCCGGAATCACAGTCTACATCGGAACAACCGATGGGGACGCCGGAACAGCCGGGCGAACCGGATACACCGTGCTTCAAAGCAAAGCTGCGGCCGGTGCTGCGAATCCTTGGAATCGCAATCGCGGCACTTTTTGCGTGCGGAGCGATTGCAGCTTCGGTTTTGTATTACGGTATGCGCCCGCTGATGCTGCACGAATATGGAGAGCCGCTGCCTGACGCGTCGGCGTTTTATCCGGAGCACGATTGCGCGTATGCCAAGTTGCCCGAGAATGCGGAGCAAAAGGGGATGCATCGATTGACCGTGCAGACCGAACACGGACCGCGATGGGTCTGGTTGCACGTGCGCGATACGATCGCGCCGACGGCAGAAGGGGCGGAACGCACGATCTCGACGCGAAAAACACTCAAGCCGGACGAGCTGATTCAAAACCTGAAAGACAATGATCTTGTTAAGGTGAGCTTTTCGGAGACGCCCGCGTTCGGTATCGTCGGCGATTATACGCCGGTAATCCTTTTGGAGGATGTTTCGGGCAACCGAAGCAGCGTGACGGCGTCGCTTTCGATCCGTGTGACGAACGATGGCATAACCTGCGAAGCGGGAAGCGAGGTGCCAAAGCCCGATCGATTCCTTTACGATCACTATTCGGTGGACGGCATGACCGAGATCACCGATGCAATGCTGCATACACCCGGGGAATATCCGATCACGATTACTGTAGACGGTGTGGACTATTCCTCAAATCTAACCGTCGTTGATACGATTGCGCCGGAGGGCGAAGCGCAGATGCTGGTCTGCGTGCCGGACCGGCAGCCGACGCCGGAGGACTTTTTGGTGCGGATCGTCGATGAAACGGCGGTAACCGCAACGTTCGTCACTGCGCCGGATCCCGACAGTCGCGAGGTTCAGCCCGTTTCGATCCGACTGACCGATCTCGGCGGAAACACGTCGGAGGTTGCGGCATCGCTCCTTTTTACGCATGCAAAGCCGTTGACCGTTGAGGCGCGCTTCGAGCCGTTGACGGCAAAGGAGTGCCTGCCGGATCTTGCGGAGGGAACGGAGGCGGAGCTGGTTGAACCATTCCTTCCGGACACGGTCGGCACGTATGCAATCACGGTGCGGGTCGATGGAAGCGAAGAGCTTGCGCTCGTCGAGGTGAAGGACACGACGCCGCCGGCCATTACGGCTGAAGCGTATACCTGGTACACGAATCATCCGCTCGATCCTTCGATGCTGTGCGGCAGCGTGTCGGACGTAACCGAAACGGTCGTTACGACTGCCGAGCCGATCGACTGGCAGAGGGAGGGCGTTCAGACTGTGACGCTGCGGGCAACCGATCGCGGCGGCAATACG
>JAUMVL010000202.1 GCA_030530185.1 Clostridia bacterium
GGCGTTTTCAAACGCGGGCAGCCACCACAGCAGATAACCGGCCTTGTGCGGATGCACGGGATCGCGCATCAGATACGCGTAGTCGGCGTCCGAAACGAGGGCGTTGAAGGCCGCATCGTTGTAGAGATCGAGAACGGATACTTCGAAGCCGTCGATGGCATCCCATTTTTCTGCCGCATCGAGTGTCAGCGCGATGAGTTTTGCGTAGTCCGAGCCGCTTGGGTCAGCGTTACCGCGCGCACCATCATCGCCGAAATAGGAGCCTGAATAGAACAGGATCGGACAATGCCATGTATCGTGGACATAGCGGATGATGTATTCGATCGCGCCCGCGGCGGTGGACAGGTCGAACGCTTCGGGATCGGTCACATCCGAGGCGGTCAGCGCGCCGAGCTGCGGCATGTTGGCGGCCTTAGCGTCGTTTGTCGAAATCTGACAGACAAAGGCGTCAATCTTTGCGGTCTTGTCGAACTTCTCGCTTGCAAGCAGGCGGCTGACGTATGACGTTTCCGGCTTCTGCTCTCCTGTCGCCAGCGTCGTGCCGGACATGGCCTCGACTACCGAGGTTACGCCGTCCTTTGCCGCCATAAAGTGCGCCATCGACTGTCCGTTCGAGCCAGCGCCGTAGGTGACGGATGAGCCGAGCCAGTAGATCGTTTTGCCTTGCAGCGGCGAAGCCGGGTCGGGCGTTACGCGGGTTTTATCGTACGCCATGTCGTTGCCGTCCTTGCCGATTAAAAGAAAATCGATGCTGCCCGTGGACGGTTCGCCCGTCGGCGCCTCGGTCGTCGTCGGCTCCTTCGATGCGGTCTGCGCCGTGCAGGCGACAAGGAACAGAACGGCGAAAAGCAGCGCGCAAAGACGGCGGCTCATTGCAGTCCTCCCAAGACCTCTTCAAACTTCGGCGTCCACCAATCGCGGTAGCCCGCGCGGGTCGGATGGACGTTGTCCGCCATGTAGAGATCCTTTTCCGCATCGGTAACGTTGTTGAACGCTTCGTCGCGGTAGAGGTCGATCGCGCCGATCTGCCACTTGGCAATCACCGCGTCCATCAGCGCGATTTCCTTTTCATACGTTTCGTTGTGGAAATTGCTGTTCGTGTAGAACAGGATCGGGCAATCCCATTTCTCCTGCGCCTTAGCAACGATGTACTCCATCGCGCCCGCGGTGGTCGTCACGTCGAATGCCGCTGTATCGCGTACATCGTCTGCCGTAACCTCTCCGAACTGATCGGAAAACTTCAGATCGTTCGTCGAAAGCTGGCAGATGAAGGCGTCCAGATGTTCCGGGCAGTCCTCGCTTGCAAGGAACGCGTCAAACCGTTTGACATAGCTCTTGTCGCTGTTGTCAAGCAGCGGCGTGCCGGAAACAGCTTCCTTGATGCAGGTGCAGCCGTTGCGCTTTGCGAGAAAGTCCGCCATCGACTGGCCGTCCGAGTGTTCGCCGCGCGTGACCGACGAGCCGAGGAAGAAATAAACCTTTCCGGCAAGCGGCGAGCTTTCGAGCGGCTCGGTGTTTTCAAGGTCGTATTCCGGTCGGTTGCCCGCACGGATGATGTCAAGGTTCAGCACGACGGTCTGTCCGCCGTAATTGAACTTGACCTTATAGCCCTTGGCCGTCAGCGGCGTCGTCGCCTCGTATTCGTAGGCGACGCCTTCCTGTACGCTGCCGTCGGCAAGGTTTGCGTCGATGCGAACACCCGCGGGATCGAACGTGTCGCCCTCATAATAGGTCGTGGTGGTCGGCTTGACGCCGATGGCAAGGCTCTTGACCGCCTTTGGATCCTCTTTCGGGGCGCTGCCGCCGCAGGCAATCGGGATTGCGGCGAACAGCAGCGCAAGCGCAAGCGCGACGGTACGCAAAATGCTCTGTTTCATAAGCCTCTGTCTCCTTATGATACGGCAAGCGACCGCCAAAGGTTTGACGGCCGCCTGCGTTGGGTCAAATTAACCGATCGTGAACGTGCTGTTCGCAGCATCGACGGTCAGCGTCATCGGGGACACCGCCGCGTTCTCCACGAAGTACAGCGTGTTGAAGTAATAGAAGAACTTGCCCGGGAAGTTGGTGTCGTCCGCCGCATCTGCGCTGACGTCGGTGTAGGTGCCGCCGAAACGGGTGTAAGCGTCTGCCATACCGGCAACCGGCGTGACCTGCGCGTCAACCTTGGTCGGAACTTCGAGCGTGACTTTGCCGCCGTCCACGGTGTACTTGCCCGTGAAGGTGAGCTCCAGCATCGGGATATCGGTGCTCATCATGCCCTTGACCGCGTCGTTAACATATTCCATATCGACCGCGATCTTCTTGTTCAGCGTGTAGTTGCCGCCGTTCAGCGTCAGCGTCGCGGTGTAATAATCCGCAACAGCGGTGCCTTCGGCAACGCGGCTGTCGAGCATGCCGAACAGACGGGAGAAAGCAACCTGCGCGTCGCTGCCGTCCGGGCGCTTGTCGGTGCTGTCGAGATCATTCTTGACTTCCTGCGCCGCAAAGTAGGTGTTGGAATCGAGGGCTACGGTATAGGTGCCGTCCACCTTTGCACCGCCGCCGCAGGCGACGAGCAGCGCGCACGCGGTCAGAACCGCCATCACAAGAGCAACCAGTTTGTTGAGTTTCATGATACTTTCCTCCATGTTTTTATGATGATTTTGTTGTTTTCAAAAGGGCTTACGCCTCTTTTTTCTTTTTGAGGGACTTGATGACTACCCACGCGAGGGCACCGGCGGTCAGTACGCCGAAGCCGATCTGCAATCCGGTCACAAGCGTCTGCCACCACGGCGTGACCTGCACGATCTTCGTGCTTGCCGAGACGCCGTTCATCGCGTTGGAATGAACCACCGTGTAGAGGATGCGGTGCATCGCTTCCCGCATACCCCATGCCACGTCGGCATGCCCGGTGCCGGGACGCGACGCGTCAAGATCCTCCGCCTTCATCATGCCGTCGACAAGGTTGCCGCCGGACGTGAGCAATTTGGGCAGGTTCATGTACGGGGACGCGGTGCCGTACCACATATCGGTGACGACGATGCCGGTCATGCCGCACTCATTGCGCAGGAACTCGGTCACCATGTCGCGCTGCATACCGCTCCAATGCAGACCCATGCGGTTGAACGCGAGCATAACGCCCGACGCGCCCTTAAGCGTCAACGTTTCGCCGTCGCGGTCATAGGTCTTGCCCGCGATCGTGATCGGCAGCTCGAACGCCCGCATATAGATCTCGCGGATCGACTGCTCGTTTGCCCATGTGCAGATGCCGCGTCTGAGATCCTCCTGATCGTTCAGACCGATGTGCTTGTTGTACACATACAGGCCGTGGCTTTCCATCGCCGCGCA
>JAUMVL010000203.1 GCA_030530185.1 Clostridia bacterium
AATTTCTACGATTGGGTGCTTTTTTTCGTGTCCGTTCCCCGGGGAACGGTCCACTTTTTCCGAGTTGAACTTTTTTTATTTTACAACGACCTTTTTGAGCTTTGCAAAGCGGGGCAGACCGTTTTCCTTGGCAGGATGCACATCACCCTGCAGCAGCGGGAGCAGGTAATCCACGTAGGGCTGTTCCAGACCGTTGCCCTCGGCATTGATCCACTCGCGCGGAACCTTCTTTTCGGTGTTGGCGCAGAGCGTCAGATCGACGAGCTTCAGATTGCAGACATACTTGCCGTTCTCGTCATAGCTGCGCTCAAAGGCAACCATCTTGTCGGTAATGCCGTTGACCGCGTTTTCAACCGCCGCTTTGCCGGCCGCAAACGATTCGTCGATATCCGTCTGAGAAGCGCAATGCGCCGCGCAGCGCTGAAGCAGAGAAAGCTCGATGCCACGGATCTTGACGCCTTCGATGCGGTTTTTCACCATGTTGACAAGCGTTGCAGCAAGACCGCCGAGCTGCTTATGACCGAATGAATCGACCTTTGCGTCTTCGGCGCCGTACTCGGCAATCAGCTTGCCGGCGGCATCGTGAATGCCTTCGGAGACGGCAACGATCACCTTGCCGCTTTCCTTGTAGAGCCGTTCAACGTCTGCAAGGAACTTTTCCACGTCAAAGTCCGTTTCGGGGAGATAGATCAGATCCGGACCGCAGCCCATGTATGTTGCGGCAGCAGCGCTGCCCGCAAGCCAGCCTGCATGACGGCCCATGATTTCAATGATGCAGATCATCGGCGTGTCATAGACACGCGCATCCTGATAGATCTCCATGCAGGAAGTCGCCACATAGCGAGCGGCAGAAGCAAAGCCCGGGCAATGATCGGTTCCGTACAGATCGTTGTCGATCGTCTTCGGAACGCCCATCACGCGGCACTCATAGCCGACGCGCTGCATATATTTGGAAATCTTGTTGCAGGTGTCCATCGAATCGTTGCCGCCGTTGTAGAAGAAGTAGCGGACATTGTATTTTTTGAAGATTGCAAGGATCCGCTGATAATCGGTATCGTCCACATCGGGATCCTTCAGTTTGTAACGGCAGGAACCAAGCGCAGAGGACGGGGTGTTCAGCAGCAGCGACAGCTCGTATGCATCTTCTTCGCCCATGTCATACAGAACATCGTCGAGAACACCGCGAATACCGTGTGCGGCACCGTACACCTTGGTGATGTTCGGATTGTCCAAAGCGGTGCGGATGACGCCGTATGCGCTTGCGTTGATGACGGAGGTCGGGCCGCCGGACTGACCGATGATTGCAGAACCAACTAATTGTTTCATTTTGTTTGCTCCATTCTTTCAAATTGCTTATTTATTATACAGAATCCGTTCCTTGTTTTCAAGAGATTCCGCAAATTCTTATGCATTCGGCGCTGTTCGCTCGAGAAAAGCCGAAAGCCGCTTTTGGTATCCATCCTCGTCGGCCCAATACGCGGCACAGTGTCCGGCATCCTCCACAACCCATAGTTCCTTCTCGGATGCACAGGCATGATAGGCATTCAATCCGTATTGAAGAGGAACAACATCGTCCTCGGTCCCGTGAATAAACAGACAGGGGATCGTTGTGCGGCGCAGGGATCGAATCGCTGTCGTCCGATAGATCGACGCATGTCCGAACAGCCGGAAAAACAGGGCGATGAACCAGATACCCGGGTACGCCGGAAAATGAAAGTTCGTCGTATAGATATACTTCATTTCATGCTCCGGCGTGTCGAACCCGCTGTCGTCAATGATTCCGCGCACATTGCCGTGCATCGGAAGATCGGAAACCATCATGCAGGTTGCGGCGCCCATCGATTCACCGTGGAGCCAGATCGGAAAATCCGCTCCGAAAACAGCCGCCATGTCGGCAATCCAGTCCCGCAGATCGTATCGTTCCGCTGCGCCGTAGCAGGCATATTTCCCCTCGCTCTCCATGTGCGCCCGCTGATCGACCAAAAGAATATGAAAGTGCTGTTGCCGGTAGAAGGAGAACAGCGAGGAAAAGTCCTTTTCGGCACGGGAATGGAATCCGTGTACACAGATGACCAGCCCTTTTGCATTCTCTGCACGGTAGAACGCGGCATGCAGCTTTAGCCCGTCATACGAGGTCAGATATCGATCTTCGTGCGGCATCTTGTAAATTGCGCGCGCTTCCGGCTCAATTCGATCACGGAATGGATGGCGCGCAGAAGCGCCGTTCTCGGAAAAGTATGAAGTATCGCTGGTCCGTATCGAGCCGAAACAAATGCCGAAATAGGCAAACACTGCGGATACCAGAATATACAGAAGCAAAATACCGCCGAGAAAATAGAGCATCATAGCGCAGAGGATTTCCTTTCAGTCGGACAAGAATCAGGAGTTGAAGTTGCCCAGTATTTTCGGATTTTTGATCAAAACTGTCTGCAAGATCGTGCCGAGCACGCCGCAGCAGATCAGCTCGCCCAAGAAAACGGAAAGCGCCAGCAGCCATCCGGCATCGGGCAGCTGATATGCCAGCTTTAGGACGAACGGAATGATGATTGTGTTGGCAAGGATCGGCGGGATCGAAGCCGCATAGCGGTATTTACGCAGCAGGTACGTTCCGACTGCACCGATCAGGGTCGCAAGGGTTCCGAAGATGACGTCCCAGATTGCCGAGCCGGTCAAGAGATTTGCCAGCAGACAGCCGATCGTCAGGCCCGGAACGGCAGCAACGGTAAAGAAGGGGAGGACGGTCAGCGCTTCGGAAAGGCGAAGCTGTACGGCCAACTGTCCCGAAAGGTTCATTGTGTAGCTGACGTAGGTGAATACGACATACAATGCCGCGATGATGCCGCCTTCTGCAAGACGGCGTACCGTGAAGATACGATCCTTTTCCATGTTTTGTTTTGACTCCTTAGTTTTGTTTTTTTCGTGAGGATGGTTCCGAACTCACGCATCGGCTTCCACTTTTCCGCGAAAACAGACAATTTATCTTACCTGTATGCGCGGAAAAAGTCAACAGAATTACAAGTTCCTTACAAAACAAATTGTTCCGTTTTTGAAAAAAATACTTGCTTTTTGGATGGCTTTATTGTAATATAACCAAGGTGCAATTCATGCCGAGCAGAGATGGCTGAGCTGGTCTAAGGCGCACGACTGGAAATCGTGTATACGGGGAACCGTATCAAGGGTTCGAATCCCTTTCTCTGCGCCAACATAAAGTGCCGTTTCGACGCGGCACTTTTTGTTTATAGTATTCAGAAAACGTGGGAGCGAAAAAATGGAATCGATCCGGGAACATCTTTTACGCCTTGAAGATCCGGAAAATGCCGCATT
>JAUMVL010000204.1 GCA_030530185.1 Clostridia bacterium
CCTGCTTTGTGATCGGTTCTCCGGCTTTGATGGCATGCTTACAGGCCGATTGCATTAAGCGCTCCTTAACCATTTGTGCAACCGAATCCTTCCCATACTGCGCATAAATTTCAAGCACCTCATGCAGATAAGCTTCCCGCAACTGTGTGCCGTTCAATACCGGTACTGCGGTAATCTGAACGTTCAGCGATCCTACGCCGTCCGCCCGATAGCCGAGTTCCTCTATGGCGGTCCGGTATTGCCGCATCATTTCAGCTTCCGATGGAGTCAGTTTCATTTCATATGGAAGTAACAGAGGCTGTGAAGCGAGCTGGATCTGCTGTGCAGCGAGACGGTCGTACAGGTTTCGTTCATGGGCCGCATGCTGATCGATGAGATAGAGGTTATCCGCCCGCTCAACCATCCAATACCCTTGAAACACACAGCCGATGATACGGATTTCAGCCGCTGAAAAGAGCGAATCCGTATATGGCTTCGGAGCAGTGGGCGCGGATCCTGCGGACGTTGCGATTCGATACGTTGGGACAGACGACGGGGAATCGTCGGTTGCAACGCGGCGGAATGTGTTGGCACTCGGTGCTTCGCGGAACGTATAGGGAGCTTTGGACGAAAGAACCCCCTCTGGACCGAACGCGCGATACGAAGGCCTTTGAATCGAGGATAATCCCCCGGTTACAGATGGTTCGACAGGATCCCCTGCCTCTTCCGTTCGGACATCCTTTGGCACACATACATCGAATGCGGATTCCACGTGCTGCACGGAGGATGCAAGTGCGTCTTTGCAAGCCGCACGAACGGCGCCGCAGATGCGGGATTCATCGGCAAAACGCACTTCAAGCTTGGTCGGATGTACGTTGACGTCAAATTCCTGCGGTGCAAGCGTTAAGGATAGCACAAAGAACGGGAATTTCCCGATCATAATACGAGTATCGAATGCCTGCAAAACCGAGGCTGAAACCGAAAAGGATCGAATATACCGGCCATTTAACAGCAGAGTCTGATACGTTCGGTTGGAGCGTGAAATTTCCGGCAGACCGAGATAGCCGTCAATTTTTAGATATCCGTTGTCATAGCATACCGGAACGACCTTTTCCGAAATGGTTTTCCCATATACGCAGAAGAGCGCATTGAACAGGTCGCCGTCCCCGTATGTTTCATAGACGGTTTTTCCATCCGAGATGTACCGGAATGAAATATCGGGACGCGCAAGGATCATACGCGCCATATAGTCACCTATATACCCAGCCTCCGTTCGCGCAGACTTGAGAAATTTCAACCGCGCCGGAACGGACGCAAACAGAGCTTCAACCGTAAACGATGTCCCGAATACGCATGAAACATCCTCTTCCGAGAGGATCGATCCGTTGTCTAGAATCAGCTTGGTTCCCGTTTCGGCATTCGCCACGCGCGTGGTAAGCGTAACATGGGCAACCGAGGCGATGGACGCAAGCGCCACACCGCGAAACCCAAGTGTAGACAAGCGCTGCAAATCCTCCGTTGTGGAGATTTTGCTGGTGGCATGCCGCAAGAATGCGTTACGGCAATCCTCTTTTGCAATGCCGGAGCCGTTGTCGGTCACGCGGATGGATCGCATTCCGCCGTACTCAATCTCAACGGTGATTGCCGTAGCGCCTGCATCGACAGAGTTTTCAACAAGCTCTTTTACTACAGAAGAGGGGCGCTCAACGACTTCGCCGGCGGCAATCTGGTTCGCAATATGCGGTTGTAAAACGTGTATCAAAGCCATATTGTATTTACGATTTTAATGCGTCGAGGTATTCGTGCAGTTTCATAAAAGCATCGATCGGCGTCATGTTGTTGAGGTCCAGTTTTGCAAGATCCTTTAGGATTGCATTTTCGACCGGATTCCCGTTGGAACGGGGCTGCTGCGCCGCCGATGATTCCGTTTCCTGCAGAAGGATGTCATTTTGCTCAATGCCGGACAGGATCTCTTTGGCACGCTGGATTACCTCGTCCGGGAGGCCGGCAAGCTTGGCAACTTGAATTCCGAAGCTCTTGTCTGCACTGCCGCGCACGATCTTTCTTAAAAACAAAATATCGTCGCCGATTTCTTTTACGGTGATGCGATAGTTGACGACGCCTTGCAGCTTTCCTTCCAGTTCGGAAAGCTCATGATAATGCGTCGCAAACAGGGTTTTTGCACCGCACAGCACCGGGTTCGAAATATACTCCAAAACCGACCAGGCAATGCTCAGACCGTCATACGTGCTTGTGCCGCGCCCGATCTCGTCCAAAATCAGCAGGCTGTCCTTCGTAGCGTTGTTGACGATGTTCGCCATCTCGCTCATTTCGACCATGAACGTGCTTTGCCCGGATGCAAGGCTGTCGCTTGCGCCGATCCGCGTAAAGATTCGATCAACAATGCCGATTTCGGCGCTGTCTGCCGGTACGTACGAGCCAATATGCGCCATCAGCGTGATCAATGCCACCTGCCGCATATAGGTCGATTTGCCGGCCATGTTCGGTCCGGTCACGATCAATAGACGATTGTCCGCAACATCCATATGGACGTCATTCGGAATGAATCCATCTTTCAGACTGCGTTCCACGATTGGATGTCTGCCGTTTTCAATGTTCAGAATCGGCTGCTCGGAGATGACCGGCCGAGCGTAACGGTTGGATACGGCAACCTCTGCAAGAGACTGATAAACATCCAGCTCCGCAAGCAATGCGGCGTTCTCCTGCAACCGCTCGGTGGTGGAGAGCAATGCTTCCTTGATTTTGGAGAACAGCTCGGTTTCCAGCTCATAGAGCCGATCCGACGCGCCGAGAATCTTTTCCTCCAGCTGCTTAAGCTCCGGCGTAATATAGCGTTCGGCATTCGTCAGCGTTTGACGACGCTCGTAATAATACGGAACAAGGTGCACAAGCGATTTGGTGACTTCAAAATAATACCCGAACACACGGTTGTACCCGATGCGCAGCGTCTTGATGCCGGTCGTCTCCCGTTCGCGCGCCACGAGTTCATCGAGCCAGCGCTTGCTGTCCGAAGAGATCGAGCGAAGATCGTCCACCTCCTGGCTGTAGCCCTTTCGAATGAGACCGCCATCCTTTATGTTAACGGGCGGGTTCGGATCGATTGCGGCATCAATCAGCGATACGACGTCGTCCATCGGATCGAGATTGCGAACGATGCTGTCAATCGCTTCGGCAGGAATTCCGCCGAGGAGCATTGAGATCGGAACGATTTGTCGCAGGGAGTTGGCAAGCGCAATGCAATCCCGTCCGTTGACGGACCCGTATGCAATCTTGCTCGTCAGGCGTTCAATGTCATAGACGGCATCA
>JAUMVL010000007.1:0-10720 GCA_030530185.1 Clostridia bacterium
TATCGTCAGCGGCATCATAACTCTGGTAAAAACTTCCGGAAAGGAGACCGTACAATGAGAAAGAGTGCCATCGCCAAAATCATCGTATGCAGCATTCTTGCGCTGATCCTGACTTCTGTCCTTGCCGTATCGGTCGCGGTCTATCGCGGCAACGGCTCCGTCCAAAGCGGCAAACTGGCCGAGTTTTTGGGAAGCGATTCGCTGTTCCGCAAAACCCTTGAAATTACCGAGAATGCGATCGAACGCCTCCCGCAGCCGAAATTGCACCTGTTCGGCTGTGCGCCGGTCATTACCTTCGAGGAAAACGGCGACTCCTCCGTCTCGCTTGCGGGGCGCGTTCCGAACGGCTATTCGGAAGGAAACGCGATCTATGACGGCACACCCGATGCAGTCGAAATCGACTGGGCGGCCGGCCGCGTTGTCATCGCCGTGCGCAATGACAGCACCGGCATCTCGCTCTATGAATACGCCGGCAATCTCGAGCCGCAATGGGATGCCCTTGCGCCGGAATCCGATGTGCCCGCCGCCAACCGCATGATCCACCGTTTCCAGAGCGGCACGCTCAAGGTCGAACAGTTCCGCCGCGGCATCACTTGGCCGGGCGTGCACAACACCTACGTCAAAACGCTTGTTGTGACGATTCCGGTCTGTGAACTTGGCAAGCTCCGGATCAATGCGGCTTCCGTGGACATTGAGCTCGCCGACCTTTCGGCAAAGCAGCTCAATCTCGACGCCGCCTCCGGCTCCGTTACGGCAACCGGATGCACGTTCGACCGTGTGAATATCGACGCCGCGGCCACCAAAGGCCTCTTCACGCGCTGCACGATCGGCCGGCTCGACCTGGACAGCGCAACCGGCAGCATGGACTTTGACCTTCTGAACACGCCAGAGCGTGTCGACATCGACGCCGCCTCCGGCAACTACCGCTTCACACTGCCCGCCGACGCATCGTTCTCCGTCAAAGTCGATTCGTTGTCCGGCTCGGTCAATATCAATGGATTCACTACCTCATACGCAAACGGAAAAACCGTCGTGGGCGACGGCAGCAGCCTGTTCGACATCGATTCGATGAGCGGCTCTGTCACGATCGATGCGCGCGCAAGCGCGTCCTCCGGCGCCTCGTTCTGATCCCCTTATTCTGCAAAGGGACTGTTAAATAAATGTACCAGGACATTTGCGGCAAAAGAACGGAAAACAATACCGATAGGCAGAAATGGCTCAAAACGCCATTTCTGTTTGATTTTGGGCCGCAAATTAGCCGTTTTTCCGCTCTCGCGGTAGCGTCAATACACGCTTCGAGCGGAAAAAACGGCTCCTGATACCTTTCTTAACAGCCCCTTTTTTCAATGCAAAAACGGCCTCCGTTTCGGAAGCCGTTTGCTGTTTGATTGGGTTTAGTTTTTCTCGTCGATGCGCTCGCGGATCTTGGCGGCCTTACCGCTGCGATCACGGAGGTAATAGAGCTTCGCTCTGCGGACGACGCCGTGACGGAGCACTTCGATGCGGCCGATGCGCGGGCTGTTGTACGGGAACGTACGCTCGACGCCGATGCCGTAGGACATACGACGGACGGTGAAGGACTTGCGGATGCCGCCGCCCTGCATTTTGATGACGATGCCTTCGAAGTTCTGAAGACGCTCGCGGTTGCCTTCGACGACCTTCACGAATACGCGGACGGTATCGCCGATTTCCAGTTCGGGCAGATCGGTACGAAGCTGCTCTTTTTCGAGTTCACGAATGATGTCGGACATGATTGATTTTCTCCTTTTGAAATTACTTCACAGACGTTCACAAAGCTCGCTTTGGCGGACCGCCCGATGTCGCAAGCGGCATTATATCATACAATGTCGCAAAATGCAAGGCTGAATTGCTGTTTTTTCGCTTGATTTTTGTGCAATTTTTTCGGATTTCTCCTCCGTTTACACACCTTTTTTCGCGCAATACGCCGCGATCGCAGCCGAAGCAAATTCCGCCGCGCCGTCGCCTGCCACAGCATTGATGTTCTCGGTGAAGTCTCCCCCGTTGCCGTACAGCTGTCCCAGCCCTTTCAAAACCGAATCGGAGCAGCGGTAAAAGTGCGAACTGATAAAGTCCTGCAGCTCCTGCACAAGCGCCTGCGCCGGTTCACTCTCGGGCGACTGCTCTTTTACGGCGCCGAAGCGAGCAAAGATTGCCATCATTTGTGACGTGATCCCGCTTCGCTCCGCGTCGGTGCGGTTCGCGTCTTTTTTCGCAAACTCCTGATATTCGGGCGTCGCACCCCACGCGGCCTTGGCTTCGGCGGCGTAGTCGTCAATTTTCTTGGTGTCGAATGCGGTAAAATCCATCGTACTCATCCCCCCTTGTTTCAGTCCGGTTGCAAGCAGAATCAGATTTTCGAGGTGCTCCTTTTGCAGCGTCAACAGCGCAATCTGCTGTTCGAGCGCACGATTCCGATCGAAATCGGGGCGATCCAGAATCCGCCGGATGTCTTTCAGCGGAAACTGCAATGCGCGAAACAGCAAAATCTGCTGCAGCCGTTCGAGCGCAGCGTCGTCATAGAGCCGATAGCCCGCCTCCGTCCGCTCGGTCGGCGGCAGCAGCCCGATCCGGTCATAATATTGCAGCGTGCGGATGCTGACGCCCGAAAGCGCGCTGACCTCGTGTACCGTTTTCATGCCTATTCCCTCCGTCTGTCGCTATCGTACACTATGACGCAGCGTCAAGGTCAAGGGGTATTTTTTGATTTTATTCCGTTTTTTTGCCGAACCGGCCGAGCAGCACAGGGCGCATCTGCTTCGTTTTCAAAAGCGCCTGCTCATGCCGCCACTTTAGGATATTCGCATGGTGGCCGTTTTGGAGGATCTCGGGCACCTCCATGCCGCGAAAGTTCGCGGGGCGGGTGTACTGCGGGTATTCGAGCAGTCCGTCGGAATGGGATTCGTCCTCGGCGCTCTGCTCGCTGCCGAGCACGCCGGGCACAAACCGCGCGACGCAGTCGACCAGCACCATCGCAGGCAGTTCGCCGCCGGTCAGCACGTAATCGCCGATCGACAGCTCCTCGTCGATGATCGTGTTCACGCGCTCGTCAACGCCTTCGTAGTGGCCGCAAAGCAGGATCAACCGATCGAACGCTGCCAGCTCTTTTGCCCTTTCGGGGGTCAGCAGTCTCCCTCTCGGGGTCAGCAAAATCCGATGGGCCGTCTCGCCGCCCTGCACGGCTTCCATACAGTCAAAGATCGGCTGCGGCATCATGACCATGCCCGCGCCGCCGCCAAACGGATAGTCGTCGGTCTTGCGATGCTTGTTGTCGGCATAGTCGCGGATGTTGTGCGTGCGGATGTCGAGCAGGCCGTTTGCCTGCGCCCGGCCGAGCATGCTCGTGCCGAACACACCGCAGAACATCTCGGGAAACAGCGTCAGAATATCAATCCGCAAACAGACCGACCTCCTTCAGCACATCGCTTTTCAGCACGATGCGTTTTTCCTCTACATCCACTTCCTGCAACAGCCGCTTCAGCGCCGGAACCATCAGCTTGCCATGCGCGATCTCATAGACGTCGTTGGCGCCGGTTGCGAACACATCGGTCAGCGTGCCGTAGGCGTTTCCGTCCGTATCGGTTACGGTGCAGCCGATCAGATCGGCGACAAAATAGGTGTCCTTGGGCAGCTTCACCGCGTGCGCCCGGTCGACGCAAAGGTACTTGCCGCGAAGCGCATTCGCAGCCTCGGGTGTATCATACCCTTCGATCTTTGCAATCACGCTCGAAGGCGTAATGCCGGACACGCAAAGCTGCACGGGAACGTAATCCCCGTGCAGTTCCAAATAGGCTTCGGTTAATCCCGAAAAGCGGCTGCTGTCATCCGTGGTCGGGTTGACCCTGACAGCGCCGTGCACGCCGTGCGGGCGCGCGATTTCGCCGATGCGATAATATGTACTCACAGAATATCGACAACGACGCGCTTTTCGTCGTTGATGGATGCAGCCTTGACGACGGTGCGGATCGCCTTCGCGATTCTGCCGGACTTTCCGATGACCTTTCCGGTATCGGACGGATCGACGGACAGCTCGATCACGACGCGATCGTCCTCCTCCCGCCTGGTCACCTGGACCGCTTCGGGATGGTCGACGAGGCTCTTTGCAATCATTTCTACCAGCTTATCCATGGAAAGCCCTCACGATCAGTCGATCGCGCCGGCCTTCTTCAGCAAACCGCGAACGGTGTCGGTCGGCTGTGCGCCGTTCTTCATCCATTCCTTGGCGCGGTCGTTATCGACCTTGAGCTCTGCCGGCTCGGTGGCGGGATTGTAGTAACCGATTTCCTCGACAAATGCGCCGTCACGCGGTGCGCGGGAGTCCGCAACAACGATACGATAGAAAGGCTGCTTCTTCGCGCCCATTCTTCTGAGTCTGATCTTCAACATGGTTTTGTTCCTCCATTTATCATTTTTTCATTGGTGTATATTCGAAAACGGCTGTGCCGTGATCGTCATGGGTTCAGAATTTGAACGGGAAGCCGCCGCCTCTGCGTTTCATCTTCTTGCCGAGCTTGCCGCCGGTCAGCTGCTTCATGAGCTTGCGGCTCTGATCGAACTGGTTGATCAGCCGGTTCACGTCCTGGATCTGCGTGCCGCTGCCGCGCGCAATGCGCCGCCGCCGCGAAGCGTTCAGAATGTCGGGGTTCTCGCGCTCCTTGGGCGTCATCGCCTGAATGATCGCCTTGGTCCGGCCCATCGCCTTCTCGTCGATCTGCAGCGACCCCATCTTGCCGCTCATGCCGGGGATCATGCCCATGATCTCCTCCATCGAGCCCATTTCCTTCATCTGTTCCATCTGATCGAGGAAGTCGTCGAGCGTGAACGCATCGGTGCGCATCTTCTTCTCGAGTTCCTTGGCCTTCTTCTCGTCGAACGCCTTTTCGGCCTTTTCGATCAGCGTCAGCACGTCGCCCATGCCGAGGATTCGGCTCGCCATGCGCTCGGGATGGAACGGCTCGAGGTCGGTCATCTTCTCACCCGTACCGGCAAACTTGATCGGCTTGCCCGTGACCGCGCGAACCGACAGCGCCGCGCCGCCGCGCGTATCGCCGTCAAGCTTGGTGATGATCACGCCGGTCAGCGGAACCGTCTCGTCAAACGCCTTGGCCGCATTGACCGCGTCCTGACCGGTCATCGCGTCGATGACCAGCAAAATCTCCGCCGGGTCGCACGCGTCGCGCACGCGCTTGAGCTCCTCCATCATATCGCCGTCGATGTGCAAACGGCCCGCGGTATCGACGATGACGACGTCCATAAAGCGCGATCTGGCATATTCAATCGCCTCGACGACCGTCTGCTCGGGCTTTTGCGTGCCGCGCTCAAACACGGGAGCTTCGGCCTTGGCGCCGACAACCTTTAACTGGTCGATGGCCGCAGGACGGTAAATGTCGCACGCGCAGAGCAGGACGGACTTGCCGTACTGCTTTTTGATCAGTGCGGCGAGCTTGCCGCACATCGTCGTTTTGCCCGCGCCCTGCAGACCGGCCATCAGAATGACCGAAGGCTTTTTCGGGCCGAAATCGAGCTTGGCGTTCGTGCTGCCCATCAGGGCCGTCAGCTCCTCGTTGACGATCTTGATGATCATCTGACCCGGCGTGAGGCTTTCGAGCACGTCGGCGCCGACGGCGCGCGTCTCGACCGTCTTGACAAAATCCTTGACAACGCGGAAGTTGACGTCCGCTTCCAGCAGGGCGAGCTTGATCTCGCGCATCGCCTCGCGCACGTCCTTCTCGGAGAGGCGCCCTCTGCCGGTCAGTTTTTTGAATACGCTTTGCAGTTTGGCGGAAATGCCTTCAAATGCCATTTCAGTCCTCCCAAATCTCGTTCAGCGTCAAAAGATACCCGTCGAACGCATCCCGGTCGGACGGCCGCAGCTCCACATCGTGGAACCGACGCGCCATCGCCATCAGGATCGCCCGCTGCTGCGTCTGCTTCTCGGAAATGTGCAGCGCGGATTCGTACCCGTGCAATGCACCCTCAGCCCGCATCAGAAGATCCCGCACCGCCTGCCGCGAAATGCCCTCGCGCTCCGCGATCTCGGCCAGCGAACAATTTTCGTTTGCATACTGTTCGACGACGCTTCTTTGACGATCCGTCAAAAGCGCGCCGTACGTGTCGAGCAATCTGCCGAGTTCAAAAATCCGATCCATAAAAAACCTCAAGGTGTAAAGTATTTTTGCTTTACACCTTGTTCATTATACAGGAATCCGTTGAATTGTCAAGTAAAAACTTGTAATTGGATCCGATTTCTTTGTTATAGCAGCGCCTTGGCAAACTCGTCCGCGTCGAACCGCTGCAGATCGTCGATCCCCTCGCCGATGAAGCGCACCGGCACGTTCAACGTGTCGTGAATCTGAACCGTAACGCCGCCCTTGGCCGTTCCGTCGAGCTTGGTCAGAACGACGCCCGTAAGTTCACAGACCTCCATGAACGCCTTGGCCTGCGCGGTCGCGTTCTGGCCGGTTGTGGCGTCGAGCACGAGCAGCACCTCGCACGGAGTGTCGGGTAGCTCGCGCGCGATCACGCGGCGGATCTTGTTCAGCTCGTTCATCAGGTTCTTCTTGTTGTGCAGCCGTCCCGCCGTATCGACGAGCAGCAAATCGCACCCCTTCGACCGATACGACGCGATCGCGTCGAACACGACCGCCGCGGGGTCTGCGCCCTCCTGGTGGCGCACCATCGGGCAGTCCGCGCGCACGGCCCATTCGCCGAGCTGCTCGGCCGCCGCCGCACGGAACGTATCCGCCGCCGCGATCATCGGTTTGCGTCCCGCCTGCTTATAGAGATTGGCGATCTTGCCGATCGTGGTCGTCTTGCCGACGCCGTTGACGCCGACGATCAGCACCGTGCAAGGCCCCTTGTCGGCCAAAAAATCGGTGTCGTGCCGCACGGTGTCCGCAATCAATGCGCATAGCGCAGCCTTGGCCTCGTCGCGCGCCGTCAGCTTGTCGCGCTTTACCACAGCTTTCAGTTCATCCAGCAGCTTTTCGGCGGTCTCCATGCCCATGTCGGCAAGGATCATCGCTTCCTCCAGCTCGTCGTAGAATTCCTCGTTGATCCGTTCGCCGCCAAACAAACCTGCAAACCAGCTGTTGGTCTTGCCAAGGCCCTCTTTGAGCTTGGTGAACCAGCTTTTTTTCTGTTCCATATTCCAATCCTTTCTTCCCGGATGTAAGCTCTTACGCCGTTTCGCCGAACCGTGCGGACACGATGGCGCTGACGCCCTTTTCCTCCATCGCAACGCCGTAGAGCGTGTCGCAGACCTCCATCGAGCCTTTGCGGTGCGTGATGATGATGAACTGCGTTTCGTCGGAATACCGGGTCAGATATTCGGCGAATTTTGAAACGTTTTCCTCGTCGAGCGAGGTCTCGATCTCATCGAGCACACAGAACGCGGGCGCTTTGATTCGCAGCATTGCAAACAGCAGCGCGATCGCGGTCAGAGCGCGTTCGCCGCCCGAGAGCAGCGACAGCAGCTGCAGCTTCTTTCCCGGCGGCTGCGCAATGATGTCGATATCGCAGTTGAGCACATCGGACTTATCTGCAAGCCGAAGTTCGGCATAACCGCCGCCGAACAGCTGCGAAAATACGTCGGAAAAGTTCGCCTGCACCTTTTCAAACTCGGTTACAAACGTCGTTTCCATCTGTCTGGTGATCTGCGCAATCAGCGTATACAGATCATCCTTGGCCTTCTCGAGATCGTCGTACTGGGTTTTCAGCGAATCGTGCCGTTCGGACACCGTCCGGTAATCCTCGATCGCAGAGACGTTGATATCGCCCAAAGAGCGAATCTCGTTTTTCAGCTCGGCAATGCGCGCGTTCGTCGCAGCGATCGGGATCTCGCGGCGCATCGGCTGCGCGTTTTCGTAGGTCAGCTCGTAATCGTTGAAGATGCGATCCGCCATCTGCCGGCATTCGGATTCGATGCGGTCGATCGACAGCTCGCTGCGATGCTTGCGCTCGCCGATCTGCCGGTAGGATTCCGCCAAATCGTCACGCTGATGCCGGAACTGGGCCAACAGCTCGCTTGCCCGCTGCCGTTCCTTTTCCAACCGCTTCTGCTCATCTTTGGCCGTCTGCAGCTCGTCCTGCTCGCCCGCGATGCCCTTTTCCATCTCGGCAAGTCGATCGTCCGCCTGCTTGATCTGCTCGCAAAGCGTGTGATACTCGGCTTCAAACGATTCGATCCGCTGCTCGGCAAGCGCCTTGTCGCGCAAAAGGCGGAGACGGTCGGCTTCGCGCGCGTCGTCCTCCTTTTGGAGCGCCATCCGTGCGATCTTGATCTCGGTCAACGCTTCGTTTTCCGTTTCGCGCGCGGTGCGCAGCGCGTTCAGTGCCTTCTGCGCTTCGATGATCTCGCTGCGTGAGGTCAGATTCTTCTGCTCGATATCGGTCTGAATCGACTGCGACGCCTCGCGTCTGCGTCCGATCTCGGCAAGGCTTTCGGCAATGTCGCCGCGCTCGTCGGCAAGATCGCTCTGCGCCTGTTTTGCGTCGTTCAGATCGCGCAGGATGATGTCGCGTTGCTCGTTCTGCTTGACAATCGCCAGCTCGTCGGCATGGGTTTCGTTCAAAAACGCCTGGATCTGCGTGTCGGCAAGCAAAATCTGTTTGTTCAGCTCTTCCAGTTCGCTCTGCTTCTTTTCAACCGCACGTTCCGCGGCCTTGCGCTGCGCGGCGATCTCCTCGATCTCGCGCTCGCGGCCGAGCAGGGAATAGCTCGATTTTTTGACGCTGCCGCCGGTCATCGTGCCGCCGGTGGACAGGAAATCTCCGAGCAGCGTCGCGATATGGAATGCGTTCTTGGACTGTTTTTTCAATGCGATGCCGCTGTCCAGATCCCGAACGATCACGGTGCGGCCCAGAAGATAATCCGCAACGATCGAAAGCTTCCGATCGCAAAAGACCAGTTCGCTCGCAAGCCCGACTACGCCCGGATGGGACAGAAACGCCCGCTCGCGCTCGTTCAGAGGATTTGGCGTCAGCATCGAAAGCGGCAGCAGCGTGACGCGCCCGATGTCGTTCTTTCGGGCATATTCGATGATCGTCTTGCCGTCCTCGGCCGTATTGGTCACAATGTTCTGCATTGACCCGCCGAGGCTCATGCCGATCGCGGTTTCATACTCCTTGGGCACGCGCAGGAGCTCGGCGACAGGGCCGACGATGCACCGTTTCAGCCGTTCGTCCTTGTCCGCCGCCTGCATCAAAAGCCGGATGCTGTTCTGATATCCCTCGTGGGAACGCATCATATCGCGCAACACATGCTCCCGGCTTGACAGAGCGCCCGCGTTCTGCTCGGCAAGGCGCAGCTCGGCCTGCCGGGCAAGGTGATCGGATTCGAGCGAAAGCCGGTTGCGCTGCGCTTCCTTGTATGCCGCGACGTGCTCGTTGTGGGTGGTCTCAAAGGCGCGCTGCTTTTCGTTCGCTTTTTCAAGCCCCTCGGTCAGCGCATCGACCTTCTGCTTAGCCTCGGCTTCCTCGCCGTCCAATGCGCTCAGCCGATCCCTCAAAGAGGCCGTCATCGTTTCAAAGCGGCTCAAATCGCTCTTGGCGTCCGCAAGGCGGTTCATCGCCTCCATCATTGCGTTCTTGGCGTTTTCCACCGCCGTCTCGCGCTCGGCCGCCTCCGTGTCCATTTGGGCGACGCGCTCGGTGCGCGCGCCGATATCCGCATCCATATCCAGCCGTTTTTGCAGCTCGTCCGCGGTGATCTCAACGGTACTGAGCTGTTCGTCGAGCGACAGCACCTGCGCTTTTAAGGCGTCGCGTTCCTTTTGTACACGTTCGGTTTCCTTCTTCGCGTGATCGCGGCGCTCGACAAGCAGATTGCTTTCACCTACATGCGCTTCCACGCCGGAAAGCATTTCGATCAGTCGGTTCTGCTGTGTCGAGAGCTTTTCATCGAGCTCACGCACCTGCGTTTCGAGCTCCGACGACTGTTCGGACAGCCGCCGATCGCTTTCGGCGTTGACGGCAAGCTCATGCTCGAGCTGTTCCACCGCCTCGCGCAGTGCAACGAGCCGCTCCTTTTGCCGGTCGGTCTGGTACAGGAACATGTTGACGTCGAGGTCCTTGAGCTCCTCGCGCAGCTTCAAAAACGTGCGGGCCGTCGCGCTCTGCTCCTCGAGTGGGCCCAAGCGGCTTTCAAGCTCGTTTAGAAGGTCGAGCAAGCGCTCCATGTTCTTTTCGGTGGCCTCGAGCTTGCGCTCCGCCTCCTCCTTGCGTGCGCGATAGCGCGTGACGCCCGCGGCCTCCTCAAGGGCGACTCTGCGGTCGCTCGATTTGTTGGACAAAATCTCGTCGACCTTGCCCTGTGAAATGATCGAATAGCCGTCCTTGCCGATGCCGGTATCGCGGAACAGCTCCATGATATCCTTGAGGCGGCAGTTCTTGCCGTTCAACACGTATTCGCTCTCGCCCGAGCGATACATCCGGCGCGTGACCGCGACCTCCTCGAAGTCGGTCGGCAGCTTGTGATCGGCATTGTCGAACGTCAGCGTGACCTCGCACATCGACTGTGCCTTGCGGGTCTGCGTGCCGTTGAAGATGACGTCCTCCATCTTGGTTCCGCGCAGCGCCTTAGCGCTCTGCTCGCCAAGCACCCAGCGCACCGCATCGGAAATATTGCTTTTGCCGCTTCCGTTCGGGCCGATGACGGCCGTAATCCCCGAGCCGAATTGCAGCTCGGTCTTTTTGGCGAACG
>JAUMVL010000007.1:10730-15306 GCA_030530185.1 Clostridia bacterium
CAAGTCTGGTCAGTCTCATACCTGTTCTCCCATGCGCTGCAGCGCGTCCAATGCCGCGGCCTGTCCTGCGCTCTGTTTGGAATTGCCCGTGCCGGCGCCGAGCACGCGGTCGTTCAAAACAACCTCCATCGTAAAGACCTTTTTATGATCCGGCCCCTCGGCCTTGACCATGCGATAGCGCACCTGTTCGCCGTGCGTTTGATGGTGCACAAGCTCCTGCAGGCGTGTCTTATAATCCTTTTCCATCGAGGGATGCTCCGAAAAATCGAGCAGCGGCAGCACCGTGCGGTGTACGAACGCCTTGGTCGGCTCCCATCCGCCGTCGAGGTAGATCGCCGCAATCACGGCCTCGAATGCATCGGACAGAATCGAGGGCTTTTCCCGCCCGCCGCCAAGCAGCTCCCCGTGCCCGAGCAGCAGGTAGGATCCGAGGTCGATCCCCTTCGCCGCCTCGAACAGCGCCGATTCGCACACGATGCTTGCGCGGGTTTTGGACAGCTGTCCCTCCTGCATATGCGGAAATCGTGAAAAAAGTTCCTCCGATACGCACAGCTCGAGCACGGCGTCCCCCAAGAACTCCATGCGTTCGTTGTCGCGCGGCTCGCGCTTGCCTTTTTCTTTTTTGTAATAGGAGGAATGTGTAAGTGCGCGCATTAGATACGCGCGATCCGTAAAGGGGTATCCGATTGCGGATTCCAGTACGGCAAGATGTTCCGATTCGGTCATAATCATCCTTTCCGTGCCGTTTCCAAGCCGTTTGACCGATCAACCGGTTTAGAAGCGACACCTACGAAAAAGCCCGCATTGCATGCAAGCTATGCGGGCGTCCGACTTCTTCTTCAAGGTCGGTGGGTTACTTTTGCAGATAACGAACGATATCGCCCACGGTCTGCACTTTAGGCAGCTCTTCGTCGGGAATCTCGATATCGAACTCCTGCTCCATATCCATGACAAGCTCCACGATGTCCAGCGAATCCGCACGCAGATCCTCGATCAGCTTGCTGTCCATCGTGATCTCAGACGGATCCAGATCCAGCTGGTTCGCAATGATTTGGCATACCTTTTCAAATTCCATAAACGTCTCCTATCTTCCCCTGTTCGGGTGTCCTTACTGTACGGAGGTATTTTACCGAATCCTTCTGCGTTTGTCAACCGTTCCTCTGAAAATTCGCCCGGATTCTTCCCCTTTTGCGCGTCTTTTCGGTGCTTCTTGGGCTCTTTAGGGGATGTGTCCGTCCGCATGCAGCGGCGTTCCTTTCGCACGCATTCGCTTTATAATGACAGCTTATGAAAACATATTTTTTGCTTATTTGAAAACAGAAAAGGCAACCCGTTTTTCGGATTGCCTCAGTCGAGAGTGTTCAATCAAATTCGCATTGCGAACCGCGACGGGGAACGGTCATTCCTTTTCTCCTGCCATCACCCGTTCGCCCAGCGAATCGAGATGATGTCCGAGCTCGAGATACAGCGGATCATTGGTCGCGCGCAAAACCTCCACTTCGGTGAGGGCGCGGACGGTCTGTCTGCCGCGGTCGTCGAGCAGCATGTACCGCTCTAACACGGTGCGGCTTTCACGATCGAGGAACATTCCCTGCTCCCCGAGCACCGGCTTGATGCCGAGCACCTTGCAGATGGTCATGATGGTGGAAAATGAGGTGCCCCCGATCCCCTTTTGCAGTGCCGTCACAATGGTCGACTGCGGAACGCCAATCGCCATCGAGAATTGTCGGACGCTGCGGTACTGTCGCTTGATTTCCTTTTTGATCAGTTGCGTCAATTCATCCATGGGTCTACCTCGAACCTGCGGACGGCTGGGATTTTTGTTGTCCGTAAGTTTGGTATATAATATCAGGCTTTCTTCACTTCGTCAATAGAAAAAAGTCCCAAATACTCGAATTTTTTCAAATTTTCCCCAATTGCGTCGACGATTGGTTGACGCATCGAACAATCCGCGATATACTTTATATACAATGCAAAACAGGAGGCTAAAAGGCCGATATGACAACAACCATCCAATTCTGGGACTTTGAGGTCTGGAACTTTCTCATCACGCTGTCGATTCTGTTTGCGGCGATGCTGCTTGCAAACGGTCTTCGGCGGTCGATCCCGTTTCTGAAAAAATCGCTGATTCCGAGCTCGGTCATCGGCGGCTTCATTGTCCTGATCTTCAGCGGCATCTACAAAGCGATTACGGGGACGCTCCCCTTCCACATGGTTTCGATCGAATCGATGACCTATCACGGGCTCGGGCTCGGCATCGTCGCGATGACGTTCCAGAATGCCGACAAGCGATCCGGCAAGGAGGCGCGCCGTGACGTGTTCAATTCGTCGCTGACGACGGTTTCCACGTACCTTGTGCAGGCCATTGCGGGGCTGTGCATCACGATCGCGCTGTTCTATCTGATCGGCAGCTGGCCGCAATCGGGCATTCTGCTTCCGATGGGCTATGGCCAGGGCCCCGGACAGGCGTTCAACTGGGGTACCACCTACATGAACCAAAATGGCTTTACGCACGGCTCGAGCTTCGGCCTGTCGGTTGCCGCGTGCGGCTTTCTGGCAGCATCCATCGGCGGTGTGATCTATCTGAACCTTGCCGCCAAAAAAGGGCTGAAGCGCGATGAAAACGCCGAAGAAAAAGAGGATCTGACCGCGGCCGTCATCACGACGCGCGGCGAGATCCCGCTTTCGGAATCGCTCGACAAGTTGACCGTACAGTTTGCACTCGTATTTGTTTCCTACGGCCTTGCATACGCGATGATGCTCAGCCTGTCGAAGCTCTGTGACATCAGCGGCGTCAAGTTTTTGATCAACACGGTCAAGCCGCTGATCTGGGGTTTCAACTTCCTGTTCGGCATGCTCGCCGCCTCGATCGTCAAAGCGTATTTCAAGATCGGCAAAAAGGCCGGCTTTGTCCACCGTTCCTACACGAACAACTTCCTCTTGACGCGCATTTCCGGGCTGATGTTCGACCTGATGGTCGTGGCTTCGATCGCGTCGATCGACCTGTCGGCATTCCGCTATCGGGAATTCTGGCTTCCGCTGCTGCTCGTCTGTATCGCCGGCGGCGTCATCAGCTATTTCTACGTCCGCTTCGTGTGCCGCAGATTCTTTGCCGCATACTCGGACGAGCAGTTTCTTGTCATGTACGGCATGCTGACCGGCACGGTCAGTACCGGCCTGATCCTGCTCCGCGAAATCGATCCGCTGTTCAAGACGCCTGCGGCCAACAACGTGATCTATCAGAACCTGTGGTCGATCGTGCTCGGCGCGCCGATGCTGCTGCTGCTCGGCGTTGTGGCGCAGTCGATGACGATGACCTGGGTCACACTCGGAATCCTCGTCGTTTTGCTCGCCCTGATGCTCGTTCTGCTGTACCCGCAGTTCGATCTTCCGCAAGAAAGCCAATGCGAAGTGAAGACGATTTTCACCCATTCCAAACGAAAAAGGGCTGTTGCAGGCATTCTGCAACAGTCCTTTGTTTTGCGCTTTTTTATTTCCACAGTTCGACGGGATAGATGCCGTCGTCCTGCATCTTCTTGATCGCGGCTTGCAGGATCGGCAGATCCGGGCGGTTCGTGACGCCGTGCCAGCGCGCGGTGGTCGTGAGCATCTCGATCGTGATCTTGCCTTCCTTCATCATTTCATCGAGCACGCGCGGCAAGAGGTATTCGCACTTCAAGGGATTCTTCGGCAGGTTTTCGTCCAGCCAGGCCGGGAAGCGCGCTTCGAATGCGTCGAGTACCGAGCGCTGCAGACCGAACAGGTTCATCGAAACCGGCGTATCAAACGCGAGCGGTTCCCACGTTGCGCCGTCGTCCTCGGTGAAGGCTGCGGCATCGCCCTGCTTGACGATCTTGAGCCGTTCCGTCAGCGTCTTGAGCTTGCCGTTCTCGCCGACTTCGCAGACGCCGCGTGCAACCGAACCGTAATCGGAAAGCGTATTGCCGAGCTGATACGCCACCATCGCATAGTCGCTCTCCTCGCGCGGGACCGCAAGGTAATCATAGATCTTTTGGAACGCGTCGGCGCCGTAGAAGTCGTCGGCGTTCAGCACGGCAAACGGGGCATCAAGCAGGTCCTTCGCGCACAGAATTGCATGCGCGGTGCCCCACGGCTTCACGCGGCCCTCGGGAATGCCGTAGCCCGCCGGGAGCTTATCCGGCGTCTGATAGGCATACTGCAAATCAACAAACGGACGAATACGGCGGCCGATCCGGTCCTCGAAATCCGCTTCGATCTCCGGCTTGATGATGCAGACGATCTTCTCGAAGCCTGCGCGTTTTGCATCGAAAATCGAATAGTCGATAATCACGTGTCCCTGCTCGTCGATCGGCTCGATCTGCTTGAGTCCGCCGAAGCGACTGCCCATGCCTGCTGCCATAATCAAAAGAATCGGTTTTTTCATGTAAAAATCCCTCCCAATGTTATTCGATCGTTACAAGATATTTCTCGAGGAGCTCCCTCGGCTTGTACTGTAATTTGGAATACCTCAGACCCGCGTCCCCGCCGTCGTCCTCCCGGTTGACCGAATTGACCGCCGGAAACAGCTTCACAAACGCCTGCGCCATCGCAGGGT
>JAUMVL010000007.1:15348-19752 GCA_030530185.1 Clostridia bacterium
CATCGAGCCGTGCTTTTTCCACATGCACGTAGAGCGTATCGCCCTTGACCTCGCCGATCGACAGGGCAACCACGCGTCCGCCCGCCGTCAGGCACGCCGCGGTCTGACCGAGGCGCTCACGGTGCTCTAACAGCTCCCGCGCACCGTTCAGTTCATTTTTCTCAAGCTGCGACGCCTCGGGATGCTGCCGCTCGTATTCATTCAGAAACGTCTGCACCGCCTGCTCCGTTTCGGGGTTGTCCACCACGACGCACGCTGCGTCCGGATTGTCCCGATAGAACCGGTTGACGTGGTTCTTCTGCGTATGCAGATGCTTGCCCGCATAGGTGCGAAACGCCTCGGCATCGTAGAGGTAGTCCGCCCAATCGCGAATGCTCTCCGCCTTTGCGCGCGCGCCGTAGCGATCGTACAGAAGCGCAAGCGCCTCCTCCGGCACTACGCAGAACCTGAGCTTCAGGCCGAGCTTTTTTGCGTCGCATTCGATGCGGTCAAACGCACGGGAAAGGTCTCCGCAGCCGATCGGGACCGTATAGCAGTCCCCATAGATCCCGTAGCCCGCACGAATACAAAGGCACCGGTCCGCAACGGCAAAGTAGGAAACATAGATGTCCCTCCATTGATAGACCGCGCCTAGGGTGTTGTCACAGATGCCATAGGCATATTGGGCAAAGAACGGGGCAAGCTGAAGAACATTTTCCCCCGTCAATCGCTCGAAACAGCAGTTTTCCGAATCCATATACAGTAGTATATCATAAATTCGCAATTTGGGAAGGGATTTTTTAGAATCCGCGCGATGTGTTTTTCTTTCGGTATGTACCCGATCCGAGTTGGCCATCCGATCGTGCGGGCAAAAAGAAGGGTCTTCCCTTTGACGGGGCATGAAAGCCGATCGCCCCCCCCGCGACGGAGGATTTTTGACGCCGTCCGCGGGTTCGTCTTGACGCGCCGCCCGAATTTGCGTACAATGGTAGGGAAAGAAGGTTTGTCATGAAGGCTGAGTTTTTTGATCTGGACGGAACGCTGTGCAACACGCTTCCCGACCTTTGCGCTTCGACCAACTATGCGCTGCGCACGTTCGACTTTCCGACGCTGAGCGAAACGCAGGTCTGCGCCCGCGTCGGCAACGGCATTACGAAGCTTATTGAGCGCGCCGTTCCCGCGGACCGGCAGGATGCCGTACCCATGGTAAAATCGCTGTTTCTGGCGCACTACGGCAGGCATTGCACCGACCGAACCGTTCCCTATGACGGCATGGTTGAAACGCTGCACGCATTAAAGGCGCGCAGATTGCTCCTCGGGGTCATTTCCAACAAGGTGCACGAAAGCACCGCGAAGATCTGCAACACGCTGCTTGGAACCGATGTGTTTTCGCTCATTCGCGGGCAGACCGCGGACTTTCCGTTAAAGCCCGACCCTGCCGTCCTTCTGGCCGTTATGGAGGAATTCGGGCTTGCAAAGGCGGACGTCGTGTACGTCGGGGATTCCGACGTGGATCTGGAATTTGCAAAGAACGCCGGCGTGCGGGCGATCGGCTGTGCATGGGGCTTTCGGGGGCGGAACTTTTTAGCGGAACACGGTGCGGATACGATCCTCGACGCGCCGAACGAACTGATACAGACGATGCAAGACGGAGGGATTTGACGATGGCCGAACAAGACGCTGCAAAAGAAAAGCGCGCTGCACGCTTCTGGAAAACCTGGCGGAAACCGATCAAAGCGTTCCTGAGGGTCCGCTTCGGCTACACCTGCAAGACCGAGGATGTCCCAAGCGGCGCGTTCTTGGTCTATTCCAACCACGTAACGGACATCGATCCGGTGTTTGTCGGCTGCTCCTTTGCCGAGCCGCTGACGTTCGTCGCGGGGGAAAACGTGCAGCGAATGGGCCTGCTGTCCAAAATCATCCGGCGCTACGGCAACACGATCGACCGGTTCAAGGGTTCGACCGATGCCGCGTGCGCGCTGAACATTCTGCGCACGCTCAAAAAGGGAACGCCGGTCTGCATGTTCCCCTCCGGCAACCGCTCCTATACCGGCAAATCGACCGACATCTTCCCTGCCTCCGCAAAGCTCGTCAAGTCCGCCAAGGTTCCGCTGATTACCTACAAGCTGACCGGCGGCTACATGACCTCGCCGCGCTGGGCGGACACGATGCGAAAGGGCAAAATGCACGGCGAAATCGTACACGTCTATACGCCGCAGGAAGTCGCTGCGATGAGCGCAGACGAACTGCTGGAGCAGATCCGCGCCGACCTCTACGAGGATGCCTACGCTGCCGAGCCGATCCCGTATCGCGGAAAGCGCCTTGCCGAGCGGCTCGAAACGATGCTCTACCTCTGCCCGCGCTGCGGCTGTGTCGATACGCTGAAAAGCAAGGACGACCGATTCTTCTGCTCCTGCGGGCTCTCGATGCAGATGAATACACTCGGCCGGTTTGAGGGCGAGAACCTGCCGTTTTCGCACCCCGGCGAATGGGATGACTGGCAGCAGCAAAAGATGCGCGTCATCGCGGCCGCCGCAAAGGGCGCGCCGGTTTTTTCCGACGAGGGACAGCAGCTGTATCGGCTTGGTGAAAACCACCGGCTGCTTCCGGTCTCGGCGGGCAAGATGTCCATGTCCGGCACGACCTTCTCGCTTGGGAGCTATTCCGTCCCGCTGACCAAGCTTGAGGGCTTTGCGCTCACCCAGCAGGACAAGCTGTCGTTCGCTTCCGAAGGCGAAAACTATGTCATCCGCTCCGACCATCCGCGCTGCGGAAAGAAATACTGCGATCTGTTCCGGTATCGGAAGGCGGACCAGTAACTTGCCAAAGCAAGCGGAAATCCCGAGACAACCGTATAGACCCTCTGAAAAATCACCCCCCGTACAAATCCGGCGATTTGTGCGAGGGGTGTATTTCGCTCTCAATCGTTGAGACCTTCATTATTTCAAAACGTAGCTCCCTCGTTTTGCCCCACAAGGGCAAAAGCAAGGGAAACCGGCGCGCTTTACGGCAGCAGGCCTGCGAGAAATGCAGGAAAAACAACGGGTTTCAGAGATTTGAATAAACAAACTGGAATTTTTCAGTGTAAAGCACCCGGCAACTGTTCCAGTTCCCTGTTCGTGTGATGATGACCGTGTCTGTTATCCGTCACATAATGATTATGATCATGCGAATGTGTGACCATATGCGTATGAGTCGTTCCGTCATGGGTATGTGTAAAGGTGTGCTGATGTGCATGCGTGTGATGCCTGATGAGGGTATCTGCAACAACAAGCGCGGACCCACTGATCATAACGATCAATCCGATCAAGTACATCCATGACAGATGTTCTCTGAGAACGACAAAAGACAGAAACGCTCCGACAAACGGCGCGACGGCATAATATGCACTGGTCTTTGCCGCACCGAGAACATTCTGCGCCCGGACATAAAGGAAAATACTCAATCCGTAAGACACAAAGCCAAGGAGTAGCGCGGCGCCGATATACAGGATTCCCGGTAACGGCTCGCGTTTGATGAGCGCAATCGCAAGCGCGCCCAATCCGGAAAATAAGCCTTTCAACACAACGATCTCATATGTGCTTTTGGAAGATATGTTTCTCGTACAGTTGTTCTCAAATCCCCAGAACACCGTTGCAGCAAGTACAAACAGAGAGCCGTAGGAAAAACGGAAACTGTCCTTCCCCTCAAAAGAAAGCAGAATACTGGAAAGTGTAATCAAAGCGATTGCCGCCCATAGCCTTTTAGAAACAGCTTCCTTAAAAATCATCAGAGCAATCACGGTTGTTGCCACGATTTCAAAATTTCCGAGAAGGGATGCGTTTGCGGACGAGCCATAGGTAATTCCGAGCATCAGGAAAATCGGCGCGGCAACATCCAAAACGATCATTCCGATGACAAACGGCAGATCCTTCTTTGACAGTCTTTCTGAATTCTCCCGATCTTTTATATTGAACAGAGACAGAAGTCCTATCCCGATCCCTGCGCCGAGATACAGAAGCGCAGCCATTGTTGTCGGTCCGACATCCTTAAGAAGCATTTTGGATATTGGTACATTGATTGCGTAAAACGTTGCTGCCAAAAGTGCGTATAGAATTGCTTTTACTCTGCTCATACGTCTTCCTTGTAAATCCAGATTTGGTTGGGATGAGTATACCATCCTTATCCGGTACAATCAATCGCATGATAATTGTACGAATCTCAAATCCCCGAAGGAGGCGCTTCCTTATGAAGCGCCTCCTTCCGTGTTCTTTTTGTTGTTGCTTCGCAATCACACGTTAAAGAAGAACTCGACGATGTCGCCGTCCTGCATGACGTATTCCTTGCCCTCGGAACGGACAAGGCCCTTTTCCTTGCAGGCTGCCATCGTCCCGTTCTCGATCAGCGTATCGTACGGCACAACCGACGCACGGATGAAACCGCGTT
>JAUMVL010000205.1:0-1063 GCA_030530185.1 Clostridia bacterium
CAACTCAATTCTGTCGTACCCGCCTCTCGCCCATGTGAGTGAATCCAAATCGACCGTATCGGTGACACCGAAATACTGGAACGGACAAAGGAGCTTTCGATCAATCGCTTCCGGCAAACGGATCTCTGCCGCAATACGGTTATCGAAATACGGCAGAATGCTCCGACCATCCATACGCTCAGGCGTCGCTGTCAATCCGAGAAGGATTTTCGGCTGGTAATATGCCAACAGCTTTTGATACGTCGGTGCTGCCGCATGGTGGAACTCGTCTACAACGATATAATCATAAAAATCGGGCGTCGTTTTATCTGTAAACACCTGAGAATTAAACGTCTGGATCGACAGGAACAGATGATCAAGGCTTTCAGGCCGATAACTGCCGACAAAAAGCTCACCGAAGTTCGCATTTTTCAGGACTGCGCGGAAGGTGCTCAAGCTCTGCTGCAATATTTCTTCCCGATGGGCCACGAACAATAAGCGACAGGGCTTCCCGGGATTCTGCTTGCAGAAATGCTTATAATCGAGCGCTGAAATCACCGTCTTGCCCGTTCCGGTTGCCGCGACGATCAGGTTCCGATAATAGCCGCGCACCGTACGCTCGGCTTCCAGTTTATCCAGGATCTCCTGCTGGTAGGAGTAGGGCTGCACATCAACCGTATAAAGCGCCGGGTTATTGGAGTCATGATACTTTTCCGCCTTCAATGCACGGGCGAGTCGTTCGCGCTGGCCTTCATCATAATACTCGAATTCGCTGTCGTTCCAGTAAAACTCAAAGGTCGCAGAGACCTTATCAACTGTCTCCGGAAGGTCCTTCTTTGTAATCTTGGTATTCCATTCCAGTCCGCTGGTCAAAGCTGCGTTGGAAAGGTTGGACGATCCAACATACGCCGTCGTGAATCCTGTGTCACGATAGAAAATGTACGCCTTCGCATGCAGGCGCGTGATCTTTGTATTATAGCTGACCTTGATTTTGGTATTTGGAAGCTTGCGCAATTCTTCGATTGCTTTGACATCGGTTGCGCCCATATAGGAGGTCGTAATGATCCGCAGCTCGCCGCCGTTT
>JAUMVL010000205.1:1073-3261 GCA_030530185.1 Clostridia bacterium
TGATAAAAAGCCGAAGCCCGCTCCATTTGATAAACGAAACAATCATATCGATGCGGTTGCACGATACGATTTCCTTTTTGAGCTCCGTATACATCTGCGGCTCATGGACCGCACCGGTGAATAACGAACTCTGCGCGATGGATGTCTCCGGGCGGACGATCTCCGCACGTTCATCTACCGCCTGGATCGTATTCTTCGTATCGAACAATGCAAGCAATTGCTCCGCCCGTTCCGCGACGGAAAGACCTTCAAACGCCGGTTCCTTTGTCTCTCCAATGATCGTCGATACGATCTGATTGACAAGGTCCACCTGCGCATTCAGATCGCCGCCGTTGTCTTTAACGTTCTCAAGCCCTTTTTCGACGATCTCCGCTACATATTTGGCAAGAACCTTCGCCGCTTCTGCTTCATCGATGCGCGCAGTTTGACTACGCTTGCCTGAAATGGCAAGCTCCCGATCCAATGCTTTGCTGATGATTTGTTCGTATAACCCGGTTGGAAGCATATACATCTCCACTATTCGAAGTCTTATTAAAAATTATATCGCAAAATCGTTTATTTTTCAACATCAAACATTCCATTCCACGGTTGATCGACTACACTGTTCTACCGATTCAATTAGACGTTCGGCAAAGTCAAGTCTTATTGATGATTCGATCAAACAGTGGATTATATCTGTATCCGGGAAGGATGCTTCAATGTCCGGTTTTCTCTCCCCCAATGTCCTGTTTTGCCGTCGAAGTCTTGTTTGCTCGGTTGAATGTCTTGTTTGCTCGTATCATAGTCCGGTTTGGACGATCTGATGATACCAAATGCTCTCATATAAAAACAGCGCACCGGTTGTCCGATGCGCTGCTGTTCTCTGATGGTTCAGATTTCTTTTGCCTTTTCCCCGATGCTGTCGCCGAGCAACTTGTCCAGATGTTGATTCAGTTTCTCAACTCCTTCGCCTTCCTTCTCTGACGAGAGGTGCGTGTAGATTTTCATTGTCACCCCGAAGTCCGCATGACCGAGCAGTTTCTGCGCGGTCTTGATATCCACGTCCGCATCGTACAGCATGGTCGCATAGCTGTGCCGAAGCTGATGAGCGGTAAACGGCTCCATCGCGATCACCTTAGGATTGGTTCGGCTGCGATCTTTGCCGCCTGCCTGAATGTTCAGATAGTGCATGTAGCTTCTCCACGCCTGCCCGTATGCTTGCGCGCTCATGATCCCGCCGGTGGTCATATTCGGGCAGACATAAATCGACGTCGCCTCGCGCCGTGCCCATTGCAGCGCCGGTAGAATCGCGTTTGGAATCGGAACGGTTCGGATGCCCGCCCGTGTCTTCGGCTTTTTGATCGTCGTCGCGTTGGTCGGCATATCCGCTGACTTGCTGACAGAAAGCGTCCTTTCCGAAAGGTCGATGTCCTTCCATGTCAGCGCAATCAGTTCGCCCCGCCGCAGTCCGCAGTACAGCATAATCAGCGCCGGAACGCCCATGCGGTGTCCCTTCCATGTGCGAAGAATCAGGTCACGCTGTTCCTCGGTGATCGGTTCGCGCGGGACGGATTCGACGTGCGGCACCTTGATCTTTTCAAACACATTGCGATAAACAAGATCGTTCTGCATCGCCAGGTCAAGCACCTGACTCGCCGTCTGCTTCACCATCTGCATGGACTTTTGTGCATACCCGTCCTTCGCCATTTGATTGATGATCATCTGCAGATGCATCGGGCGCAGGTCTTTGACCTTTATCTCGAGGAGCGGTTTTAACTGTCCATCGAGAATCCCCTTGTAGCGCAGACGCATCTTCTCGCTGATCAGCGGCTTGAAATAGGTGATCCAGTTGACTGCAACGGTGCCGAACAACGCCGATTCGGACGACAGGAATACTCCCTTATCGATGTCAGATTGGATCTGCGCGACCTTTGATTCCAACTGTTTTTGCGTCTCACCGTACACGCTGATGCGGTTCAGCGATCCGTCCGGGTTCCTGCCGACGGTGATCTTTTTTTCGTACCGCTTGTCTTCCCGTTTCTTTCTTGCCATACCACACCTCACACATAGATCAGATCGTTTCGCACAATCTCATCAGCGCGGGCGCGGATGTTGTTCATGCACCCGACCCATGCCATTTGATCGCGCCGCTTGAGTTCTTCGGTTACGCCTTCGGCTGCCGCCATCTGCTTTACGAGCTTGTCCATCA
>JAUMVL010000206.1 GCA_030530185.1 Clostridia bacterium
GTCGCGTTTTTAGAATCCACGGACTTTGTGGATGCGATCCGCAATGCGATCAGCATCGGCGGCGACAGCGACACGATCGCGGCATGCACCGGCCCGATCGCAGAAGCGTACTACGGCATCCCGGCCATGACCCGCGATTTTGCGGAGACGTATCTGGATAGCAGGCTGGATGAGATCCTGGTCGCGTTTGAAGCAGCTTTTCCACCAAAAATCAATTAAACAGGGGGTTCTATCATATGCTTGGGGCAATTATCGGAGATATGGTTGGTTCCGTCTACGAATTCAACAACCATAGAAGCAAGCAGTTTCCGTTTTTCAGCGATAAAAGCTGGCCGACGGACGACAGCATCATGACGATCGCCATCGCAAAAGCGATTCTCGAAAATCGCGGCATGACGGATGGTCTTGGCAGGCAGGCAGAAAAGTGGATGCGAAAGATCGGCCGGCAGTATCCGAACAGCGGATACGGCGGCCAATTCTGGGATTGGATGTTCTGCGATCATCCACACCCGTATAACAGCTTCGGGAACGGTGCTGCGATGCGTGTCAGCGCGTGCGGCTTTGCAGCAAACAGTCTTGAGGAGGCAAAGCTGCTTTCCCATGCGGTAACAACGGTCACCCACAATCATCCCGAAGGCATCAAGGGTGCGGAAGCAACGGCATGCGCCATTTATCTTGCTCGCACAAATCATTCGAAGGACGAAATTCGGACCTTTATCACAGATAACTATAATGCGCTGGATTTCCGACTTTATCAGATCCGGGACAGCTATCCATTCAACGAAACCTGTCAGGATACCGTCCCCCAGGCGATCGAAGCATTCTTGGAATCCGATTCCTTTGAGGATGCGATCCGCAATGCAATTAGCATCGGCGGCGACAGCGATACGCTTGCCGCGATCACCGGAGGGATTGCCGAAGCCTATTACGGGATTCGGAACAATCTGCGCAAGGCGGCGATCCGCCAGTTCCGCTGCGGCTGGCAAAAAGAATACCCAAATGCATATGCCAAGAGGGATCCCGATCTGCTTGTCGTCGTTGACGCATTCGAAAAAGAATACGGCATTCCGACAGGGACAGAAGCCGCAAAAGGCGAGTCCGGGAACGCTTATACGGACGACGATTGGGATTTTGATGATTTTGACGACTTTGAGGATGAGCTTGAGAATTAAGATCGTCAAAACAAAGCGATTCAAAATGCAGTATAAGAAGCCTGCATAGCGTCAGACCATTCGCTCTCATTCTACAGCTTCGGCTTTGAGAAGGCAAAGGACACGGCTGGCTGTCGTGTCCACTACCTAATTATTATTGTAGGAGGTGTTGTCATGTATCCTTCAGCTTTTCCTGTGATCGACCTCGTCGCAACGGGAAACAACATCCGCCATCTGCGCCTTGAGCGCGGACTTTCTGTCCGGGACATTCAGACCTACTTCGGCTTTGAGGAGCCGCGTGCCGTGTATAAATGGCAAAAGGGTGAAGCCCTTCCGACCGTCGATAACCTCTATGCGCTCGCTGCTGGAGGTTCCGATGGATCGGATACTGGTTCCCTCAACAACCGACAAAGAGCAGCGGGATCAATCCTGCTGCTCGCATTTATTTTTTTGGCTGTTTCGGGTACGACAGAAGCCCGATCCGGCAAGGCCCATTTTTTGCTCACGTTGCCTGCCGCGTAAGCGACCGGTACTTGTGGGCGAAATTGCCTTGTCGCGTCTGCGATCCGGGCAATTCGGGTCGAACGAGAGAGGAAAAGAATGATCGAGCGGATTCGTGAAAAGAACGCTTTGGAGATTTGGCGTCGGACGGTGAAGGAGGCGCTGCAGTCCTCTACAGCGGAAGAAGAACGTATTGCTGTAATGCATACTCTTCTATCATGCAGCTTTATTGTTCATCTGCATCTGAACCGGTCCTTGCAAGCTCTTGTTCTGCCGTACCCGAAACAGCCGTGAAGCTGCCGGAAATCAGTTCCCGGCAACTTCGGTGAATCCTTCGAACGTTGCAGCAAAGCTGTCGTTTACGCTGAAGGGCGGTTGGTAGTTGACAACGGAAGTGACCATGCAAAGGTCGATCTTCGCGGAAACCTCGTCCGCCTGTCGGGAGAGTTTTTGAAACGCCTTATGGATGGCGTTGCGGTCGTAGTTGATCGTCGTGACACGCTTGATGTCGCATTTGTAGGTTACCTGGTTGCCGTCCACATTGAACCGGAACCCGGAGCCGCCGTTGGGGATGATCTTCTCGGAGCTTCGCAAGTCGCACATCCGTTGGAGTGTGCTCGCTAACAGCTGGCGAGAGACGTTCAGGCTGATCTCGCTGTCCATATCGATGTCGAGTGAGGATTTGGCCTTGCGGATCGCGGCGGAGAGTTTTTCTTTCTCCTCCATGAGATAGAGAAGAAACGTGATGATGTCCGTGATACGGTCAGCATATTCGGTCTCGGGTTCTTCGACGACGGTTTCGTTCTGCGCCTCGGGCATGACCTTGTGCCTTAGATAGGTCGTTTCGACTTTGGTGATGTTCTCATCCCTGGAGAGGATGGCCAGCGCGTCGGTGATGTGGGATTGCAGTTTGTTCTGAAAGCGAAAAGCATCTTTTAAGTTCATCCATTTTGCCTCCCTGGATTTGTGATGCTTTCATTATACGCAGGCGGGCCTACTTTGTCATTGAACCTGTAGTTCAACAATCCTGCAAGAGAAACAGATTTCAGATATATAACTCGGTGATTTCTAATAAAAATGTGGTAAAAATGTTGCACCTTTGCTTCTTCGTTGGGAACTTAAATTGGAAGATAAAAGGCCCTAGAATAGATTTTTTCAACTAATTACAATTTTCTATTCTGATGGGAAATGCAGGTGTCGCCTTCCATGATGAAGCCTGCAATTTTGCTTAGCCACTCCTTCGGAGGAGGTCTTTTATGCAAAGAACCTATATCCCAGAAACTCGCTCGAAAAATCTTTCCATTGCCCGCAAAACTCGCTTGAAAAATATTTCATACAAGGCAAAAAGTCCCTTGAAAAAACTGTTGACTTTGCGTATACTATGATCGTGATCAAAGGAGGACAGGCTATGCTGAAACGCAAAATTGAGGGCGTCCTAAAAAAATGGAAGGATACGGAAGGGCATAAACCGCTCATCATCAAGGGCTGCCGTCAATGTGGAAAGACCTTTTCCGTTCGGCAGTTTGCTCAGGAAAACTATGCTCATGAAATCTATTTGAATTTCTATGAGAATAAAAGCTACGCTTCCGTTTTTTCCGGCTCCCTG
>JAUMVL010000207.1 GCA_030530185.1 Clostridia bacterium
GATCTCTGCGGTAAGTTCCGTAATGTCCGTGTACCGGCGCACCACTCCCAAGAAGGAATCTATATTCAGGCGTTGTTCCCGAGCCTCCGCAATGGCCGCCTCCAGTTCTGAGACTCTTGCTTCCAATTGTTTCTGCTCGGTTTCGTAGGTAGCGGACATTCGGAAAAAACGGTCGTCGGATATTTTTCCGTCGAGGTTATCCTCGTAGAGCCGTTGCATGATACTATCCAGCTTCTTGATGCGTTCTTTCGCCTGAACAAGTTCCTTGCTGCTGCTACGCATCAGGCGATTGAGCTCCTTTTCGTTCTGCTTCGTGACCAGTTCTACAAATTCCGCTTCATGGGAACGTGCATAAGCCGTAATGCTCTTTAATTGCCGAAGCAGGATCTCTTCCACCTGAACATTGTGAATTTGGTGGGGAGAACACAGCCCTTGCCCCTTTCGGTAGAATGCACAGGTGAAGTACTCTTGTTCGTGTTTCCAGCCCCTCGATCTGACTTGGTACAGTTTGGCTCCGCAGTCGGCGCAGAACGGCATTCCGGATAGTATCGGCATCTCACCGATCGGAGTAAGTCTCCTGCGACCGTCCCGAATACGCTGGACGATATCGAATGTTTCCTGATCAATGATCGGTTCGTGGGTATTCTCAAAGATTGACCATTCGGAAGGATTGTTCCACACGGTCTTTTTGCACTTGAAGGACTTCCTCCTTGTACGGAAATTGACCGTATGGCCTAAGTATTCGGGCTTCATCAGTAGGTCGGCTATGGTGCGTTTCTGCCAGAAGCCGGGCTGTTCCGACTGTTTTGCGGGCGTCTTGATTCCAAGCGTATGCATATGTTCGGAGGGCGTCGGAATGCCACGGCGCATCAGTTCTTTCGAAATCTGCGAAGGGCCTTTTCCGTCAACGCACATTTTAAACATCTCCTGTATTACCGGTGCCGCCTCCGGGTCTATGATCCAATGGTGTTTGTCATTGGGGTCTTTCAGATAACCGTAAGGCGGATTGGTAGTCAGCGGTTTACCGGAATTCCCTTTAGCTCGGAATACAGCCTTGACTTTCTTGCTGGTGTCTTTGGCATAGAACTAGTTGAAAATGTTGATGAACGGCGTCATGTCGTTGTCCACCTGATTGGCACTGTCTACACCGTTGTTGATGGCGATGAAGCGGATATCGTTGTTTGGAAACACCATCTCCGTGTACATACCTACCTGGAGATAGTCCCTTCCCAACCGGCTCATATCCTTCACGATGATGGTGCCGATACGCCCTTCGTCGATCATGCCGAGCAGGCGTTGCCAGTCAGGACGATCAAAATTTGTTCCGCTGTAACCATCGTCTACGAAATAAGCCGTATTGGTGAATCCGTGATCGTCGGCATACTTTTTCAGGATAGCTTTCTGGTTCACGATGCTGTTGCTTTCGCCCTGCTGATTATCGTCACGGGACAGTCTGCAGTAAAGAGCGGTGACCTTGTCTCCTGCAACAGAGAAAGACGGTCTGTTTGTTTTGGGAACGCTGATGTTCATATTTATAATAATCCTCCTTTCCGACCGTCTTCAAGCGGTACTACATATTCCCGTACTGTCGCATAAAAAGCAAGTCATTTCTTCAATGTTTATTTGAATTTTGAGATAACTTTTCCGGAGCTGATGTGCAGTTGCCCAGAATCAGTTTTTTGACTTTTTCAAAAGTAGTTTCCCTTGCAGAATCGCTTTGTACGGAGATGACCGTGAACAGGGTGTTGCCCACGGCCATTTCCGAAACTGTGCAGGGCCTGCCTTCATATGTGCCGACCGCTGCGCTCATGGGATTACACGCTTTCTTCAATAACGGAGATCGCTTTTACGGCATCCCTGCGCACGAGTCGGGCATCGAGCAATTCGAATGCAACATATCCCACACGACCGCTCATGGCAAAGCGCTCCTTCAGTGCTTTCATGCTGACGGGAGAGCGGTCTACTACGATCCAGTAGTACCGGAAATCACCGAATAGTACGGGCTTTGCTCCGGCAGCAATGTCCGGAAGTTTATTGCAGATGCGGATCGGTTTACCGAGAACGGTATCCGTGCTGCTGTTCTACAGGTAATTTCCCGAATCGTCTTTCAACTTCCGAAGCGCCGCAGCAGTGCGGTCATTCATCAGCCAAGTAGCATGGGTGCGATACTCCGGCTTCACAGAGAAGAACAAGTCAATGACGGCGTCATAGGTCGGGGGCAGATACCGTTGTTCCGATTTCTGCCCCTTCGGTATCATGGAGCAGCCCGAATGGCTCGTTTACGCCGCTGCCGCAGATGAATGCTTTGTCCTCCGCATATGCGAAAGACTTACCCATACGCTCGGAAATGTATTTTTTGAGATCAAAGTCCGCATCAAGTGCAAACTCCTCGCTCAGTTTGAGCAGGCAGGCGGTTTTGTGACTGCCGACACGGATACGGGTAAAATCCTCCTCGACATCAAAGCCGGGGATGGGTGCGCCCTCCGGGACGAAAGACGCGTAGTTACGGGAATCAGCCGCCCAGATTACCGACCCGCCTTGGTACTTCTTCAGGTTCGTTGCGAGTGGACGAATGATGCTTTCCCGGACGACCACCTTACGAAGGTCGGCTTCTCCGGCAGTCGGGGTAAAGTATGTTCCGGTGACGCTGTCCATCGCATCACGCATAGCCATCTCGCTGTCGGGCTTAAGCCTCATGGCATTCCAGAAATGTTTATCGTATTCCTGCGTGGCCGTAATGTTTCTGATCTCGTTGATCGTTTTCATTATTCTTATCTCCTTTCGGTTGCTTCATTGCAGTGTCTGCATTTGTACAGACCGTGAGTGGTGGCATCGAGCGGTAGTCCGCAAAGGCGCAGATTTCTGTTGCAATGAGGGCATTTGAGATCGTATTCCAGGGTATCCGTGAAGCGGGTCGGGTCACAAGCGCGGAGGCGATATCGGTGATAGATCTTTCTCCGATCGTCTTTTGCCAGATATTCCGTCATGAAGATCTTTTCGCGCTCTGCCAGGTACTCCTCGGTCAACCAGTCGTTTTTCGGGAACAGCGTTTTACCTCCTTTGTAGTTGTAAAAAGTGTAGTTTCTCATGTGTATTTTCTTCCTTGATAGATGTTTTTCGGGTGAGTGTTAATTACCCTTTTGATTTCGCTGTTTTTGTGCGTAAGCCCCCGGGCCGTTGCCCAATGGTCAAGGTCCCGGAGATTTAAGCCGCCCCAGGTCAATGACGCAGAATTTATCGTTCG
>JAUMVL010000208.1 GCA_030530185.1 Clostridia bacterium
GCCATGTGGTGTGTTTACGCATTTGATTTTTCCTCCTGTTTTTGTCCGTTTGTTGGGTTCTGAACCTGCGGTGTTCCGCAGAGCATCAAGGGACTTAGACGCAATATTTGATAAGATTCTCGCTCTCGGTCTCAAAGACGTTGACCTTCTTCGGATTTGCGCCGACGAAAACCTCATCATCCATGGAATACCGGGCGGAGCCGAGTTCTTTCACCGTCAGCAGCGCTTCTCCGACGCGAACCGTAACCAGCGTTTCGGAGCCGGCAGGCATGCTCGAATAAACATGTGCGGCAACCGGATGCGCCTCGTCCTGCACGGTCGAGAGCGTCATTTGTTCCGGGCGAATGCCAAGCGTAACCGGAACGGAGCCGCTTTGGGGCGCTTTTTCGGTCATATCCTTGCGCGGGAAGGCCATCTTGCCCATTGCGCTTTCGACCGTCATGCCGTCTGCCTTGATTTCGGCGTTCCCTTTGACAAAATTGATGCTCGGATTGCCGATAAAGTCCGCGGTATACAAATTGACCGGATTGTCATACAGCTCCAGCGGCGGCGCAACCTGAACGAGCTCGCCTTTGCGGAACAGCGCGATCCGTGTGGACATCGTCAGCGCTTCGACCTGATCGTGCGTCACGTAGATGATCGTCGTGCCCGTATCATGGTGGAGACGCTTCAGCTCGGAACGCATATCGACACGCAGCTTTGCGTCGAGGTTCGACAGCGGTTCATCGAGCAGCAGCAGTTTGGGCTCGGACACGATCGCGCGTGCGATCGCAACACGCTGCTGCTGGCCGCCCGACAGTTCTGAAGGGTACCGCTTCGCATACTCCCCGATCTGCATCCGTTCAAGTGCGCTTGCCACCTTTTTCTTGATCTGATCGTTCGTTTCGTGCCGAATCTTCAGACCGAAGGCGACATTGTCATACACGGTCATATGCGGCCAGAGCGCATAGCTCTGGAACACGAGGTTGAGATTGCGCTTCGAGGGCGGCGCAAAGTACGCTTCCGCCGCATTGACAACGACTTTATCGTCCATATAGATCATGCCGTTTTGCGGTTTCTCCAGGCCCGAAACCACGCGCAGCGTCGTCGTTTTTCCGCAGCCGGACGGGCCGAGCAGCGTCATGAACTCACCGTCGTTGATGGTCAGGTTCAAGTCCTTCAGAACATGGTTTTTTCCATAGAATTTATCAATATGCTCCAATACAATTTTACTCATAAAGCTGCTCTCCTCTCTATTAGCCGGCCATACTCTTGGCAAGATCCGCGTCTCCGAAGATGTTGGCAAGCGCGTATGTCAAAAATACGATGCTGAACATCACGATTGCCACGCAGTCGGAGGACTGCGGCGCATTGTTGTTCTGATACTGGAATGCCAGATACGGAAGCGTTGTCGTCGACGGCGTCATGATCAGAACAATCAGGTCCAATTCCTTCATGATGGATACGAAGATCAGCATAAATCCGGAAATGAATCCGCCCTTGGACAGCGGGAATACGATCTTCGCAAAGCGGCGGAAGAATCCGGCTCCTTCGATCGTGGCCGCTTCCTCAAGCTCGCCGCTGATCTGGAGCATATTCGACGTGCCGGCGCGAGACGCGAACGGCAGGTGCTTGACAACGCTCGTCAGCGTCAGCAGCGTGAACGTACCGTACAGTGCCGGAATCAGCGTAACGCCGAAGATCTGCTGCGGCCGAGCAAACATGCTGAGGTAAATGCCGCCGAATGCGATGGACGGAATCAGATACGGAATAAACACGAGCTGCTCCACGAGTCTGCCGTGGAACTTGCCGCGGCCCTTTGCGCAGATGTAGCCAAGCATCTGGCCGAACAGCGTACCGAAGATGCCGTTGACAAGCGTCAGCATGACGGAGTTCTTCAGTGCAAGCAGGAAGTTTTCATTCTTGAAGATGCCGGGCAGGCCCTCCATGATGTCCGGATTGCCCTCTCCGATCCAGTAGTACCAGGTGAAATTGTCGAGCGAGTACTTGCCCTCCTGCAGCATGACGCTTTCCAGCATGAGGATCAACACCGGCATGATGATCGCAAATATGAAGAAGAACAGCAGCAAAGCGGTGATCAGCGGCTTCCATGCGCCGAGGCCGATCAGTGTCGAACGGCCGCCCTTGCCGCCGATGGTGGCATAGGATTTTCGCGAGCCGATCAGCTGTTGGTTCACGAAAACGGAAATGGCGGCGATGATAATCATCAGGATCGCCATGGCAAACGCGGTCTGCGTGTTTTGCGATTGGCTGTTGGAGTACAATTCGCTCGACAGCGTACGGAACCGAACCGGCGAGCCAAGGTAGTTGATTACGCCGAAGGTGCCGATCGCCTTTGAAAACGTCAGGATGACGGCGGACAGCATTGCCGGAAGAACGAGCGGCAGCGTGATGCGGCGCAAAATCAGCGCCTTGCTTGCGCCCTGAATCTCGCCCATCTCCTCCAGCTCCGAATTGATCGAGTTCAGCGCCGCACTGACCAGCAGATAGGTATATGCATAGTAGTGCAGGGAAAGCACAATGATGATCGCCAGCGGACCGTATGCAATCGGGGAAATCAACGTCTCGATTGCATCCGGGGACATTCCCATCGACAGCAGGATCGACGGAACAAAGCCCGTCGTGCCGCCGATACGCGGCGTCCGGAACATGGACAGCCAAGCCTGCGATTTCACCCAGGACGGTATCATGTACGGAATAATGACCGCAAGAGAGAAGAACGGCTTGAGCGGCAGATCGCTGCGGACCATCAGCCAGGCAAGAATGGATCCGAGCAGAATCGACCCGGCCGAAACCGCAAAGCCGATCAGCAGCGAATGGCCGAGTGGAATCAGCAGCAAATTCGTCGTCAGTTTGCTCGCAAGCAAACGCTGCCAGTAATAAAACGTAAATTCGCCGGCGACGTGCCCCGTCCCTCCGACTGCTCGCAGATCGCGCTGCGCCAGAACAAAAGTTCTCGAGACCATGTCAATCAGCGGAACTACGATCAGGTATGCAAGCAGAATGATTGCAATCAAAACGATCACGTTGTACGGATTCAGCACAACCGATGCGATTTGATTCTTCAATCGTCTCGCCCTGGAATAGTTCTGCGCCTTCGGTTTCATAACAGGCTTTTTTCCTCCTTTGCTTCCGAAAACACTCAAACGTTTTCGTTCCCTTTCATTATAGCCTTTTTGCGGAACAATGTCAAGCCAAGCTTTACATAATTCTGATTTTTCGTTTACT
>JAUMVL010000209.1 GCA_030530185.1 Clostridia bacterium
CCGGATCTTACGACCGCAAAGGTCGTCTGCACCGTGGACGGTCCCGATCCGGTCCGGGTGCGGATGCGCGTGCTGAACCGCAACGGAAAAGCCCTTGCCGAGTCGATGAACGGCGGCACCGAGCATACGCTTCCGGTTCCAGACGCCCTGCCGTGGTCGCCCGAAGCGCCGAATCTGTACACGCTCGAAGCATCGCTGATCGACGCAAGCGATGCGGTCATTGACCAAAAGCTCATACCGTTCGGCTTCCGCACCGCGGAGTTCAAAGCCGACGGACTGTATCTGAACGGACAAAAGTATTTTCTGCGCGGTCTGAACCGTCACCAGTGCTATCCGTACATCGGCTATGCGGCAACCAAGAGCCTGCAAATCGAAGACGCCCGCATTCTGAAGGAGGAGCTGTCCTGCAACGCGGTACGCACCTCGCATTATCCGCAGAGCCAGCATTTCTTCGACGCATGCGACCGGCTCGGCCTTTGCGTCTTCACCGAGATCCCGGGTTGGCAGCACATCGGCGACGAGGCGTGGCAGGATCAGGCGGTCGAGAACGTCCGCGAAATGATTCTCGAGAACCGCAATCATCCGTCGATTGTGCTGTGGGGCGTTCGCATCAACGAGAGTGTCGACAACGATCCGTTCTATACGCGCACCAATGCGCTTGCGCACGAACTCGATCCGTCTCGGCAAACCTCCGGCGTCCGCTATCTGCAAAAAAGCAGCCTTTTAGAGGACGTCTACGCCTACAACGACTTCACCCCGTTCACGCCCGAAAAGCCGATCCAGCTCAAAAAGGACAGCTCGCCCGATCTGAACAAGGGCTACCTGATTTCCGAGCACGACGGTCACATGTTCCCGACCAAGTCCTTCGATCCGTGGGAAAAGCGACAGTCGCAGGCGCTGCGCCACGCATACGTTCTGAACGGCGCGATGGCCTCCGGCGAACACGCAGGCTGCTTCGGCTGGTGTATGTTTGATTATGCAACGCATAAGGACTTCGGCTCGGGCGACCGCATCTGCTATCACGGCGTGCTCGACGCGTTCCGCAATCCCAAGCTTGCTGCAATGACTTATGCCAGTCAAGGCGAACAAAAGCCCGTCTTGGCGATCGGCTCGCCGATGGATCAGGGCGACTATGCCGCCTCGCAGATCGGAAAGATCTACGCGTTCACGAATGCCGACAGCGTTGTGCTTTATAAAAACGACAAGCGCGTCACCGAATTCCTGCCGCAGCCGTGGACCGGATTGAAGCATCCGCCGGTACTGATCGACGATCTGATCGGCGATTTGCTCCAAACGGAAGAGGGCTTCTCCCCTGCCAAGGCGAAGCTGCTGCACGATGCGCTGATCGCTGCGGGGAAATACGGCATCGCAAACCTGCCCGCCGCCGACAAACTGCGCATGGGCTGGTGCATGCTGCGCTATGGGCTGAAGTATGAGGACGGCGTAAAGCTGTACGGCAAGTATGTCGGCAACTGGGGCAGCGAAGCGACCCGCTGGCGCTTCGATGCGATCAAAGACGGTCAGGTCGTTGCGTCGGTCGTCCAAACGCCGAATGCCAAGCTGCATCTGGAAATCACCCCGAGCAGCACAAAGCTTTTGGAAGGCGATACCTACGACATGGCGGCCGTGCGCATCCGCGTGCTCGACGAGAACGGCAACCTGGCGCCGTTCGCCCAACTGCCGCTGAAGCTGACCCTCTGCGGCGACGCCGAGCTGATGGGGCCGGACCTTGTCACGCTCGAGGGCGGCAGCACGGGGTTGTACCTGCGCACCGTCGGCAAAAAAGGTGAAGCAGCACTCACCGTCTCCACGCCCAATCTGCCGGAGGAAACGATCCGGTTCACGATTCAATAAACAAAGGGGAGTAAACAATGGAAGACCAGAACATTAAAAAAAGGAATCTATGGATGTTCCCGCTCGGCACGGTCGGTCGGGATATGGTGTACAACCTGATCAACAGTTATCTTCTGACCTTCGTCATGCTGACGCGGCACCTCGACCCGGCACAGCTTGGCGCGATCACAGCGATCATGATCGCCGCGCGTATCTTCGACGCGCTGAACGATCCGCTGATGGGCAACATCATTGAGCGCACCCGTACCAAGTGGGGCAAGTTCAAGCCCTGGCTGGTGATCGGCATCCTCTCGACCTCTGTGGTGATTTATCTGACGTTCAACATTCCGCTGCAGGGCTGGCCGTTCGTCGTGTTCTTCGGCATCATGTACTTTGCGTACAGCATCACCTACACAATGCACGATATTTCCTACTGGGGCATGGTTCCGGCGCTGAGCTCCGATCCGGATGCGCGTAATGCCTACACCTCCCGTGCAAACCTGTTCGCAGGCATCGGCGGTACCCTTGCCGTCTCTCTGATCCCGATGCTGACGGCCGGCTCCAATGCGATCGGCGGCAGCGCCGTCACCGCCTACGGCATCATTGCATTGATCCTTGCGATTGTGGCGCCTGCCTTCCTTTGCTTTACGATCTTCGGTGTCAAGGAGCAGCGCTCCTACAGCAACGACCCGGTTCCGCCGGTCAGCTTCAAAAAGATCTGGAGCACGATCACCGGCAACGATCAGCTGCTTTGGGTCTCCCTTGCCTTCATCATCCAACAGATCGGCAACGGCATCATCCTGTCCGGTATCGGCTCGATGTACATCTACTTCGACTTCGGGTATGAGGGCGGCTATTTCACGCTGTTCCAGATGCTCGGCATGATCGTCACCGCGTTCCTGATGATCTTCTATCCGGCCATCTCAAAGAAGATTCATCGGAAGCCCCTGTTGAACCTTCTCATGATCATTTCCACGGTCGGCTATGTCATCATGCTCGCAAGCGGGCTGTTGCTCTCGACCGCGTCGGCGCCGGTCGTCAAGTTCGCTCTGATCACGTTCGGCTATATGCTTGCCAACTTCGGCCAGTACGGCTTCTACCTCATCATGATGATCTCGATCATGAATACGGTTGAATACAACGAGTACAAGAACGGCACCCGCGACGAGGGCATCATCTCCTCCCTGCGCCCGTTCATCACCAAGCTTGCCTCCGCCATCTATGCGGCGATCGCAACCGGCACTTTCCTGATCTGCGGCGTCATCAACTATACAAACGAGATCTCCGATCTGGAGCGCGCAGCTTCCGCAGGAGAAATCACCGAGGCTGCCAAGATCGCGCAGATCGGCGACATAC
>JAUMVL010000008.1:0-3195 GCA_030530185.1 Clostridia bacterium
AGGGCAACTTCGGCTCGGTCGACGGCGACGGCGCGGCGGCCATGCGTTATACCGAAGCGCGCCTTTCGAAGATGGCCATGGAGCTGATGCGCGACATCGACAAGGACACGGTCGACTTCCAGCCGAACTTTGACGGCACGCAGCAGGAGCCGGTCGTGCTGCCCGCGCGCTTCCCAAACCTCTTGGTCAACGGCAGCAACGGCATCGCGGTCGGTATGGCGACGAACATGCCGCCGCACAACCTCGGCGAAACGATCGACGGACTTGTGGCGCTGATCGACAATCCCGACATCACCAATGACGAGCTGATGCAGTACATCCCCGGTCCGGACTTCCCGACCGGCGCCATCATCCTCGGCAAGCAGGGCATCGCCCAGGCGTACCGCACCGGACGCGGCAAGATCTACGTCCGCGCGCGCACCGAGATCGAGCAGATGTCCGCATCCAAGAGCCGCATCATCGTCACCGAGATCCCGTATCAGGTCAACAAGGCAAGCCTTGTCAGCCGCATCGCCGACCTCGTGCACGAAAAGAAGATCGAGGGCATTTCGGACCTTCGCGACGAAACCGACCGCAACGGCACGCGCATCGTCATTGAACTTAAGAAGGACGTCAACGCCTCGGTCGTTTTGAACAACCTCTATAAGCATACCGATATGCAGGCCACGTTCGGCGTCATCAACCTTGCGCTGGTCGACGGCGAGCCGAAGATTCTGACGCTCAAGGAGATTCTGTACTACTACCTCGAGCACCAGAAGGACGTCGTCACCCGCCGGACGCGCTTTGACCTGAATCGAGCCAAGGAGCGGCTGCACATCATCGAAGGCCTCTTAAAGGCGCTCGATCAGATCGACGCGGTCATCAAAACGATCCGTTCCAGTGAGAACGGACAGGTCGCCAAGGACCGTCTGTGCGCCGAATTCGGCTTTACCGAGCGGCAGGCGCAGGCCATCCTCGACATGCGTTTGCAGCGCCTGACCGGCCTCGAGCGCGACAAGCTGATGGACGAGGATAAGCAGCTGCGCGAACGCGTGGCGTATCTCGAAGAGATTCTTGCCTCCGAGCATCGCTTGATGGAGGTCATCAAAGAGGAAGCGATCGACGTCAAGACCCGGCTCGGCGACCCGCGCCGCACCGAGATCGCCCCGATGCCCGACGACATCGAGCTCGACGACATCATCCAGGAGGAGCAGATGACCGTCACGATGACGCACTTTGGCTACATCAAGCGCACCTCGACCGACGCGTTCAAGGCACAGAACCGCGGCGGCAAAGGCGTTAAGGGCCAGGCGACGCGCGACGAGGATTATGTGGAGCGCATGCTCGTTTCGAGCACGCACGCGCCGATCATGTTCTTCACGAACTTCGGCAGAGTCTACCGCATCAAGTGCTACGCGATTCCGGAGGCCAGCCGCACGTCGAAGGGCATCCCCGTGGTGAACTTCCTGCAACTGCAAACCGGTGAAAAGGTCACGGCCATGTTCGTCGTCCCGCGCGAGGTCGAGGAGCACGGCTACATCGTGACCGCTACGCGCAACGGTCTGATCAAAAAGACGCGCATTGCCGACTGCGGCAACATCCGTAAGGGCGGCCTTCTCATGCAGACGATCCGCGAGGGCGACGAGCTGATCTCGTGCGAGATGTCGGGCGGCGACGATGAATTCATCATGGCATCGCGTCTCGGCAAGTGCATCCGTTTCCGCGAGAGCGACGTGCGCGCCACCGGCCGCGGCGGCATGGGCGTCCGCGGCATCAACCTCACGGACAGCGACGTTTTGATCGACATGATCAAGGTTCTCCCGGGCGGCATGCTGCTGACCGTCACCGAAAAGGGCCTCGGCAAGCGTACGCCTGAAGAGCAATATGCGCTGCAGGGCCGCGGCGGCAAGGGCATCCTTGCCATGAAGGCCACCGACAAGACCGGCGGACTCGCCGCGCTTCGCATGACCGAGGCGGGCGAGGATGTGCTGCTTGTGCGCGACGACGGCATCATCATGCGCACGCCGGTCGAGCAGATCTCCGTGATCGGCCGCAACACGCAGGGCGTGCGCCTCATGCAGATCGACGAGGGCAACAGCATCGCCTGCGTTGCGCTGCTGCCGCATCAGGAGATCGTCGAGGACGAAGCCGTGCCCGAAGCGGACGGCGAACCGATCCCGTCGGAGACCGAAGAAGCGCCCGAAACGCCGACCGAAGCATAACATTCCGCGGCTCCCCCCGCTTTCGGGGAGCCGCCTCCTTTTGACAGAATGGCCGCTATCCCTGCCGAACTGAAAACCTTTGCCGCACAGCTGCCGACCCCGCTATACGCGGTCGGCGGCTTTGTGCGCGACGCGCTTTTGGGGCGGCCCTCGCACGACATTGACCTTTGCAGCGCCCTGACGCCCGAACAGATGCAGGCCTGCGCCAAAGCCGTCGGCATCCCCTGCCCGATCGCAAACGAACGGCTCGGAACCGTGCTGCTGTGCTTTGGAGACCGCAAGTACGAGCATACGACGTTCCGAACCGAGTCCTATCCCGCCGGCGGCGCGCATACGCCGAGCACGATCGCATTTACCGACTCGCTCGAAGCGGACGCCTTCCGGCGCGATTTTTCGATCAATGCGCTGTATCAAAACGTCTTGACCGGTCAGATCCTCGATCCCACGGGCGGACAGGCGGACCTTGCGCGGGGTATTCTGCGCACGACCACGCCCGACCCGATCGATATTTTGCGGGACGACGGGCTGCGGATTTTGCGGCTCGTGCGGTTTGCGGTCACGACAGGGTTTGCGATCGACGACGCGACCTGGCGCTGCGCCAAAGCGAATGTGCACCTGCTCGACGACATCGCGTGGGAGCGTAAGCGGCAGGAGTTCGACCGGCTGCTGACCGAGGGCGACGTTTTTCGCGCGCTGACGCTGCTGAAGGACTGCCGTGCGCTGTTTTGCCTGATTCCCGAGCTTTCCGAGGCCGATGGGATGGAGCAGCGGAAGGATTACCATCGATACGACGTGCTGACGCACCTCATCCACACCTGCGCCGAGATGCCGAACGAGGTGCCGCTGCGCCTGATGGGACTTTTGCACGACATCGGAAAGCCCGCCTGTCTGCGCAAAACCGGCAATTTTCACCGCCACGCGGTGTATGGCGAGGCGATGGCCCGAACGATCCTGCGGCGGCTGACGGTTCCGAACGCGGTGATTGCGCGCGTCT
>JAUMVL010000008.1:3205-19304 GCA_030530185.1 Clostridia bacterium
ACATGTTTGATTTGGACGGGGAAGCAAAGGTCTCGACCGTCCGAAAGAAGCTGGTCGCGCTCGGCAGGCAGGGATCCGAGGATCTGATCGCGCTGCGGGAGGGGGATATCCGCGGAAGCGGGTACGACACCGCATACAAAGCGGTCCGCTGGCGCAAGGTATATGAAAAGATGCAGTCCGACGGCTGCCCGTGGTCAGCGGACGAGCTTGCAGTTTCCGGCGCAGAGCTGATGCAGGCGCTGCATCTTGCGCCCTCGCACGAAATTGCGGAACTGAAGAACCGGCTTTTGCTGCACTGCGTCTGCCACCCGCAGGACAATACGAAGGAACGGCTTTTGCGAATTGCGCGCGACTCCGTGGCAAAAGTGCGGATAAACTGTTAAATTTTCATTCTGCTCTGTTCATACGCGAAAAAGTATGGTATCATAGTTTTATTGTGGAAAAAAGCATGCAATCGAGGAATTGTCAATGAATAAAAAACAAAAAAAGAAACTGGCTATGTTGGCGATCGCGCTTGCGGTCGTTTTGGTCGTGATCCTTCTGATCACGCTCGTAGCCAACTGCACCGGCTGTGTGGGCGCGTCAACGGAGAGCACCTCCGCCAAGACGCAGCAGCGCTCGTCGGTCGTCATCAGCGAGATCCTCGCAAGCAACAAGCAGGCCGTACGCGACCCGATGGGCACGTACAGCGACTATGTCGAGCTGTATAACGCCGGCACGGCCGCGGCGAACATCTCCGGCTACGGCCTGTCCGACAGCGAAACGGATGTCTGGGCCATTCCCGACGGCACGGTGCTGCAGCCGGGCGAATATTACGTCATCTGGTGCGCCGGTCAGGAAACCGGCCTGTCGAACGTGGCAAACTTTGCGCTGTCCAAGAACGACGTTCTGCGGTTCATCGACGGCGGCGGCGGTCTGATCACAACGGTGTCGCTGGCGGATACGTATTCCGGCCTTGCCTATTGCTACGACGTCGCAACCGGTGCCTGGAGCAATATGGCGCCGTCCCCCGGCTACCCGAACACCGAGTCGGGCATTGCGGCCTATGAAAGGACCAAGATGATCGACCCCGAGGTCGGCACGCTCGAAACCGTTTCGCAGAGCGCGGTGCGCATCAGCGAATTCATGGCAAGCAACAGCACCGCGCATCTGTGCCCCGACGGCACCTATTGCGACTGGATCGAGCTGTACAACAACTCGGCTTCCCCGGTGGATTTAACCGGCTACGGTCTGTCCGATGACATCACCAAGCCGAAAAAATACATGTTTGACGGCGTTACGATCGACGCGTACAGCTATCTGGTCGTATACAGCACGACGGTTCCGGTCGACGGGCATCTCTGCATCGACTTTGGCCTCTCCTCCCGCGGGGAAACGCTGCTGCTGACCTCGCCCGAGGACAAGATCATCGACATGATCGAATTCGGGCCGCAGACGAAGAACTTCTCGATGGCGCGCGCGTTCCCGAACGGCACGTTCGATCCCGCCTCCGACTTCACGCCGACCGACCGGATCACGCCGGGCTATCCGAACACCGAATCCGGCTTTGCGCTGTTTGACAAGGAAGAGAACGGCGAGATGGGCGTGCACGACATCATGTTCAACGAGGTGCTCGTCAACGGCTATTTCATTCGCTGGGAATACTCCAAGCAGACCAAGAGCGAGCGCCCGTTTGACGACGACCTCGGCGCCTGGATCGAGGTGTTCAACAAGGCCGACTATCCGGTCGACCTGTCGGGGTACTCGATCTCGGATGATTACACCGACCCGCTGAAATGGGTTTTTCCTAACGGAACGAGTATCGCCGCAAAAGGATATCTCGCCGTGCAGCTGGATGGCAGCCTCCCGCGCGACGGACAAACCACGGCTCCCGAGCAATTGCTGCGCTATCAGCTGAATTTCGACATCAATTCCGCCGGCGAAACACTCTATCTGTATCAGCCGGACGGCACGATGATCGACCGGGTGGACGTGCCCGAAAGCCGCGCCTGCATCTCCTACGGACGCGATGCAAGCGGCAATTGGGTGCTGTTCGATCAGCCGACCGAAGCGGCGCAGAACCCTGCCTCCGGCTTCGGGCTCTACTGTGAGCCGGCCGAAGCCGATACGCCGAGCGGCATCTATACGGGCATTCAAACCGTGAACATCAAGGTTCCGGACGGACTGTTTGCAACCTATACGCTCGATACGACCGATCCAACGGCCGAATCTACCCGCGTTTCGGGCCCGATTCCGGTCAAGGAGAACACGGTGCTCCGCGTCAAAACGTTCTCGCCGAACAACGCGAACTATCCGAGCCGCACCAAGTCCTACACCTACGTGATCATCGGCGACAGCGAAACCGTGCAGGCGCACAACACGACGCTGCCCGTCGTCTTCCTGGTCACCGATCAGAAGAACATGTTCGATCCGAAGATCGGCATTTACGTCAAGGGTTCGGACTACACCGGCACCGGCAACGCGACGGATATCTACATCGGCGACAAGGAAAAGGTTGCCACGTGGGCGAACTTCAACATGAGCGGCCGGATGTGGGAGCGTCCCGCGACGTTCACCTATACGAGCGTCAACGCCAAGGAAGTTCTCTACGAGGCGGATCTCGATATGCGAATTTTCGGCGCGTTCTCGCGCTACAAGGCGCAAAAGGGCATCGGTCTGATCGCCAGAAAGGGCGTCGGGCCTTCGTGGCTCCAGTACCCGTTCTTTGACAACCGCCCGTTTACCGAGTATAAATCGCTCGTGCTGCGCGCGTCGGGTCAGGATTCGGCGCTGTCGCGCATCCGTGACGTCCTGGTGCTCGGTCTTTTGAACGACGCGGGCGTGGATATGGCCAATCAGGCGTATGTGCAATGCATTGTCTACATCAACGGCCAGTATTGGGGCGTTTACAACCTTCGTGAAAAGGTCAGCAAGTTCTTCCTCGCGCAGCACTACGGCATCGAGGATCCGAACACGATCGACATCCTTGTCGGCAACGGCAACAACGCGGCTTCGGTCGTTGCGGGCAACGGGCTTGACGATTATCAGGCGATCATCAACTTCTGCAAGAGCAAGAACTACAACCTTTCAAACGATTCCGATTACCAGTATGTGGCGGATCGGATCGACATCGACAACTTTGCGCAGTACTGCGCGTTCGAGATCATCGTCGGCAACACCGACACCGGCAACATCAAGTTCTGGCGCTCGAGCGAGCTCGACAACAAGTGGCGCTGGATCGCTTACGACTTCTGCTGGGCGATGAACCGCGAAACCGCTAACTCGAACGTGAATACGACAAGCGGCTACCGGAGAGACTTTTTCAGTAAGTACTTCGATCCGGCGGGACACGGCGCGGCGCATTTCGATACGACGCTCGGCCGCTCGCTGTTGCAGAACAACAAGTTTGTCGAACGGTTCCTCTACTACTGCGCGGACTTCTTCAACAACGTCTATACGCCCGAGAAGATCGTGGCCAAGGTGGACGAGCTGCAAAGCGCAATCAAGTTCGAGATGGAAAACTACGACTTGGCCCGCTGGGAGCCGTACATCCACCTGTCCGTCAAGGGCTGGAACTCGCACTGCAACAACATCCGAAACTACGGCAACAACTATCAGGACTACTTCCTGAAGTATTGTCAGGACTTTATCAACAAGAACACGAATTATAAGCTGACCGACGCCAAAATGAAAGAACTGTTCGGGAGGGTAAGCAATCTGTGACGAACCAACTGTTTCAACGAAAGCCCAATTCCTTCGGTTACCGCCACGAGCTGAAATTCATCATCTCGGAAGCGGACGCGGAGTTGCTCTCGATCCGGCTGCAAAAAGCCCTGCGCCCCGACCCGTATGCACAGGACGGCGGATATTTCATCCGAAGCCTCTATTTCGAGGATCCGTTCAACACGGCGGTCGTCGAAAAGGTGGACGGCGTCGAGTACCGCGACAAGTGGCGCATCCGCATCTACAACCTCTCGGATCGGATCATCAAGCTCGAGCGCAAGCACAAGAACGGACAGTTCATCAAAAAGGACAGCCTCAGTTTGACACGGCGCGAATGCAACGCGCTCTGCGCCGGCGCCTACGGATTTTTGCTCCACCGCAAGGAACCGTTTGCCAAGGAAGCCTACGGCGAGATGGTGACCAAGCACCTTCGGCCCAAAGTAATCGTCGACTACGACCGCGAGCCGTTCGTCTATCCCGTCGAGGACGTCCGGATCACGCTGGATCGAAACATCCGCACCGGCCTGTATTCGACCGATCTGTTCAATGCGAACACGATCACCTATCCCGCGACCGAGTTCATGGGACAGTGCATTTTGGAGGTCAAGTTCAATGCCTATCTCGAACCGTACGTGATGGAATTGCTGCAGCTGAACGCCGCACAGCGGAGCGCAGCGAGTAAGTACCTCTATTGCAGGCAATACGACTGTTAAAATAAGAAAAGAGTAACAATATATTGGAGGAATTATGGATTCTAACTACTTCACCACGCTGCGCTCCGCATTTTTAGAGCTGTTCAACTTCCAGACGAACCAGGTCGTTCCGCTGATTGGAAGCATTCTCGTCGCGTTTCTGCTCGGTCTGTTCATCTATGTGATCTACCGGCTGACCTTCTCCGGCGTCGTCTACAGCAAGACGTTCAACATGAGCCTGGTCATGCTCACGATGGTCTCCACCATGGTCATCCTGTTCATGTCGAACAACCTCAAGCTGTCGCTCGGTATGGTCGGCGCGCTGTCCATTGTCCGTTTCCGTACCGCGATCAAGGATCCGATCGACACGGTCTTCATGTTCTGGGCGATCGGCGAAGGTATCGCGCTCGGCGCGGGCTTCGTGCTGGCTGCCGTTGTCGGCGTGCTGCTGATTGGCGCGCTGATGCTGGCGCTTGCTTCGTCGAAGAAAAAGGCCTCCCTGCCCTACCTTCTGATCCTTCACTACGAGGAGCGCGCGTCCAAGTCCGTCAAGGCCATGATCGCACAGATCCCGTATGCGCGCGTCAAGTCCAAGACCGTGCAGCGCGAGGGCATCGAGCTGGCCGTTGAACTGCGCGTCAAGTCGAGCGAAACCGGCTTTGTCGACAAGTTCCTGCGCGTAGACGGCGTCTACGACGCGACTCTGATTGCGCACCAGGGCGATCTGATTTCGTAATCAAACGGGGGGAAAGCTGCGGCTTTCCCTCTTTCCGTTTCATAATTTTTTTTCAAAGGAGGAACGTATTATGCTTATGAAACTGCTCATTTCGGTCGTGGTCGGCGCCATCATCGGTTGGCTGGCCGGGAAGCTCATGAAATCCGACGGCAGCCTGCTGCGCAACATTCTGCTCGGCATCGGCGGCTCCGCGCTCGGCGGATTCGTCGGCGGTCTTTTGAAGATCGAACCCACGAGCTGGATCGTCTCGATGATCCTTGCCGTCGCCTGCGCCTGCCTGCTGCTGTGGCTGTACCAGAAGTTCTTCCAAAAGAAGAAAAAGCCCTCGGGCAGAGTGCGCTGAACCGATTTCATTCCTTGCAGGAGGCAGCTCAAAAACTGCCTCTTTTTTTGTGCTCCCCGGATGCATCCCGGTCAATTATGAACAGTTTTTGATCATCGAACCCGGCCTCCGTCCGAAAGGGACGATTTCGGTTTTCTGAATTCGAGTTTCGTCGAAAGCGCCATTCGACAGATTCGGTATGCTATGCTCTGCAAAAATTCTTCGGAGGCATGCATGAAGTACCAACGTCTGCTCGGATTTCTTTGGCTCGGCCTGCTGCTCGGCGCAGCGGTTTTCTGTATCTTATGGGGCCGCGTCCCGACCAAGGACGCGCAGACCTATCTGAATCTCGACCCGGTTCCGCCCGACGCGACGCTCCCCGTGATCGCGATCTCGGTTCCCGTCGCGACGCCTGCCGTTTCGGCGCCGGTGTTTACGGTGCCGCCGACGCCCTCTCCGACGCCTGTGCCGACCGCTACGCCCGATCCGCGCCCGTTTTCGATCTTCTGGTACTCGGACACGCAGTATTATTCGTACAAGCATCCGGAGATCTTTCGCAAGATGACCGACTGGTCGGTTCAAAACGCCGAGTCGTACAACGCGCTCTGCGTCGTGCATACGGGCGATATTGTGGACAACCACAAATACGAACGCCATTGGCACAACGCAGCCTCGGCCCTGTCCACGCTGAAAGGGCACTTGCCGCTGTACTGCGTCGCCGGCAACCACGACGTCGGCGCGGAGACCGTCGACTATACCGCCTACCGCTCGGCCTCGTTCTGCAATGTATTGGACGGCAAAAAGGTGTGGGAAAACGGGATCGCCTGGGTGCAGCCGCTCGAACGGCAGCGCATTTTGCTCGTCGGCATCGGCTGGCAAAAGGATGCGCCGTACCTCGACTGGGTCCTTGAGCGGCTTGCCGAATACCCCGACTATACGGCAATCCTGCTTGTGCACAGCTTCCTCGAGGACAACGGCACGCTGACTTCAAACGGGAAGCTGCTCGAACAGCAGCTGCTGCCAAAGGCGACCAATCTCCGACTGATCCTTTGCGGGCATAAGGACGGTTCGGTGCGCTGGCAAAAGACCTACGACGACAACACGCGGACCGTCAATGCACTGATGTATAACTTTCAGGACGACAAGAAAAAGGGACTCGGATATCTCCGAATCCTCTCGTTCGATCCGGTTGCCCGCACGATCGACGTGACCACCTACTCCCCGTACCTCGACGACTACAACTACTATGCCGAAGAATCGCTCGACACGTTCACGCTGTTCAATGCGTTCTGAACCACAGCCCCCGCCCTCGGGGGCTGTTTCATCTTCCCACGCGCTGCCGCATGGCAAGCTCCGCCTTGGCGATGCGCTGCATCCGCGGCATGGCATAGTCGAACAGCGCCGAAAACGCCTTGCAGTGGTAGTTTTCGCTGCCGAGCTCCGTCCGGACCCAATCGTTTTTGCAGCCGCCGTTGCAGACGCGTCCGTAGCGGCATGCCGCGCAGGCGGCAGGCTTTTGGCCGCTCTCGCGCAAAAAGCGCTGTGCCGGTTCCGTCTGCATCAGCTCGGAAAGCGTGTGATCGGCAAGATTGCCGAGCCGCCATGCGTCCAGCGCAAAAAAGTCGCACGGATACACCGAACCGTCGGCCTCGACGACGAAATAGGTGCCGCACTTGCCGCAGCTTGAACAGGTGGTTGCGCCGTCGCCGAGCAGGATGTGGATGTAATCGTCAAACAGCCGGATGCTGTGATAATGTCCGGTCTCCCAATCCGCATACCAAAGATCGAACAGGCGACACAGGAACGTCCCGTACGCTTCGGGCGTCAGCGACCACGGACGCGTTCCGCGCGGCTCGCCGATCGGATCGAGGCACGCAATAAACTGCAAATAGGCAAAGCCGAGCCGTTTTAGTGCCTGATACACGCTCTCCGGGTGCTTTGCCGTCTGCGCCGTCACGACGCAGAGCGCGTTCGTTTCCACGCGATGCTTTTGCAGCAGCTTCAGCGACTTTTGTACGCGGTTCCACGTGTCCCTGCCCTCGGCATCCCTGCGGTAGAGGTTGTGCAGGTCCTTTTCGCCGTCCACCGACAGCCCGACCAAAAAACGCTCCCTTGCCAAAAATGCCGCCCAATCCTCATCCAGCAGCGTGCCGTTTGTCTGTATCGCAAAGTAGAGCGACACGCGCGGCGGGCACAGCGCCTTTGCGCGGGCGACGAACCCTTGGAAAAAATCGAGTCCCGCGACAGTCGGCTCGCCGCCCTGAAACGCAAAACGGATGCTGCCGCCCGGCTCGACCGCCTCGAACGCGCGGTGCAGCAGCGTTTCCCTCGTCTGCTCGGACAGGATGCCGTGGCTCTTTTGCGTACGATTTTGCGCCTCATCCTCATAAAAGCAGTACCGGCAGCGCAGGTTGCAAAGGCTCGACGCCGGTTTGATTAAAAAGTTGATGTGCCGCATTTCCCATTCTCCGATCCCGTTCTTTGCCCCTTGGATAGCTCTATCATAGCCTCCCCCGCGCCCGTCTGTCAATCCCCGCAAAAGACAAAACGTGCCCAAGGCGCAATGCCTTGGACACGCAGCAGAATCCGCCGTTACGGTCGAAACCGGCAATCCTCAATGCCATAGGGCGGCAGGATCACCTCGGCCTCCCCGTCGTTGCAGCGCACGAGCACGCGCAGCGGCTCGCCGGTGCGGTTCAGCAGCACGATCGCAACCTCCCCGTCGGGACGGCGCCACGCGGTGCCCTCGACCGATTCCGAAAAGCGCGTCGTCTCCACGCGGACCGAGCCCGGGGCGATCGCTTGCGCGAACGTCTCATAGTAGCGCTGCACCGGCTGCGGCAGCAGCGCCTTGTTCGCCCGATCGAAGAGGAACGGCGCCAGACAGAGATTGCCGACGTAGTTCGGGCCGCCGGTCTCGTCGAGCAGCAGGTTCCAGTCATAGAACGCCGAAATGCCGTGGTTCAGATCGCCGATGATCTCGTGCGAAAGCAGCTGTGCCGATCCGATGTCGTCCTTCTCGTCAAAGAACCGGAACTCGATGCAGCTTTCCGACACGACAAGCTTTTTGCGCGGAAACTGCTTTCGAATCAGATCGAGCACCTCGAAGTGATCGCCCGAATACCAATGGAAGCACGCGCCGGCGACCATCGGATCCGTCTCTTCGTCCACAATGTCGCGCATCCATTCATAGGCGCGCTCCTTGTTATGATCCCACACATAAACCTCAATGTCGGTCAGGCCGTACCGTTCCATCACAGGCCGCATGAAATCGCGTAAAAACGCCTTTTCCTCGGCGGCGGTATAGATGCAGCTGTCCCATGTCTGGACGGCTTTGGGCTCGTTCTGAAGGCTCATACGGTTTATGAGAAAGCCGAGATCGCGCAGCTTTTGAACCCAGCGGCACAGGTAGTCCGCCCATGCGGCATGATATTCCGGCTTCAGCGCTCCGCCCTGCTCCCGCTTTCCGTTCGTTTTCATAAACGCGGGCGGCGACCACGGCGCGAGCATCACGGGAATCTTCCGCCCCGCAGCTGCTTCGGCGTCGCGCAGCATCGGCAGGATGTACTGTTCCATGCGTGAAAAATCCGGCTCGCCGCTCTCGGTATAGCCCGTATACTGTCCAAGCGAAAAATCGCAGCTGTCGATCGGAATGCGCACGAATTGATAGTTCATGCGATCCGGGGCAAAGTACGTCTCGAGCATCGCACGCTTTTGCGTCTCGTTCATCAAAGAATAGACAAATCCCGCGGCCTCGGTAATTGCTCCGCCGAATCCCTCGAACACCTGATCGGTGCATGCGGGGTAGACGTTGACCAGCTCCTTTTCGGTATCGCCCGGGAGAAAATGCAGTTGCTTCATGTTTGGTTGATGTCCCTTTCTTCGTTCGTTGCCCATTCGCGTTCCATGTGCTTCCTTCCGGTCCGCAGCATGGCGGTCAGGATCGTACGATACGCCGATCCTGCGCTTTTGTCAATCCCAAAACCGTATGCCGCCGCGGACCGGCCGCATTTTACCGATGAAACTCCTTCGGGTCGAGCCAGCCGTTTTTGACGCAGCGGCATAGATCCCAGCTCTCCTTCCAAAGCTCGTCGGTCGGCGTCGTGCGATCGCGCAGCAGCTGATAGTTCCAGTAAAACCATCCGTAGGCTTCGTCCCACGCATCCAGCTGCATCTTGGCGATCTCGCGGAATCGCGCCTTGCGAACCTCGGCCGTTTCGCCGGAGATCGCATAGCGGTTAGAGATGCACCATTCGCCGACGATCACGCGGACGTCCTTTTGCACGCGCTTCAACGCCCGCCGGTTGTAATCGATAAACAGCTTGTACGCCCACGGCTTGCGGATCGGGACGAAGCTCTCCATCGCAAAGATGTAGATATGCGTATCGAGCGCAACGTTTTCAAACTTCGACTCGCGGAAGAACCGGTTCCATGAGGTGAAGCGGAACCCGTCGTGGAATACCACCGTCTTGTCCGTGCCCATGTGTTTACGGATGCGCGCATACGCCTTGGTATAGAAATCGCGCAGGAACGGCAGCGGCACATAGCCGGAGCCCTTCGCCTCCTCCTTGTCCTCGGCCTTGCCGGTGGAGGGTGCGGTCACATAAACGATCCAGCTGATCGGCTCGTTCAAAACCTCAATGCCGTACAGCCCTTCCCGCTTGCCGTAGCGTTCGGCAAGGCGTTCCAAGACCGTCAATGCAAACTCGACCTCTTCGGGGTATTTGCACCACTTGCACACGCCTGTGATGCCGCCGTTGTCGTAGCCGTTCTGACTGTGCGGAACCGTATGCAAGTCCAGCAAAATCCGCACGCCGTGCTTTTCCGCCCAGTCCATCGCCTTGTCCACATATTCAATACAGCCGACAAACGGCGGCCGATCGCCGAATACGAAGTACGGCACGGGCAACCGTACAAAGTTCAGCCCGAGCGATGCAACGTAGGCAAAATCGTCCTCGGTGATATAGGTGTTGCGGTGCTCCGTCAGCTGCTCGGCAACCTTTTCCTGTGCAACCTTGCGGCAGAGCCACGTCTCGTCCTCGGTGCCCGACTCTTGGAACAGATCGGGCTTCATCCATTTTTCCAGTACCAGCCAGTTGCCGAAGTTCGTTCCGCGTACGTGTTCCATCTGTTCCTCCTCCGGTTTTACGCCGCATCGGTTTGCGGGTAGTTCTCTTTTATTGTAACATTTGCGTAAAGTTCCGTCAAATCCGTCCGCGCCAAAACGCACGCCGTCTGCGTCGGAAAAAGATGCTTCCCTGCCGCACCGGACAGGGAAGCATCGGATCGGTTGTTCAGCCAAGCAGGTCGGCGCCGATTGCAAAGTCGCCGGTCAGCATGTCGCTCATGCTGCTGATGTAGTGCAGCACGCCGTTTTCGGGTGTCATCGCAAGACCGTTCGCATTCGTTACCGTCAGCACGCCGTTTTCCATGGTATAGGTACCAGGATCCTCGACATTGTATGCTTCAAAGAAGAAGCGATACGTGCCGTCGCCGTTGAAGGTATAGGTGCCTTCGGCGGTCATCTGGGAAATCATGCCAAGGCCGGTATCGTCGCCGATCACGGCGCGCTTACCCGCCTCGAACGCATAGCCGTCGCTGAACAGCGAATAGGTGCCGTCGGCGTTCAGCGTGAGCGCGAGATCGAGCGTAAGGCGCGTGTCGTAGTTCATCAGGCCGAAGAGGTTGCCACACTGGAACTGCTCGCTCTGCACAAGTTCCACATTGCCCTCCGCGCCGGAGAGTTTGACCGTGTGCCGGGCTTTACGTTGGACGGCTTTGCATAGGAGACGATCTCGCTGCCGGATAAGGGGAAGTGCTGCTTGATACAGGAAAAACCCGCGCCGTTACGGAAGGCGGATCGTTTCGTCGCCGTCGATGCGGTCCGCGTGAACCGACCAAAAATAGTTCGTCGCATACGCCGAAAAGGCGGCTTTGGGCACGGCTACGCGCGCGCGGGTGCCGTCCAGCAGCCCCTGCCCGACCGTGCAGGTTTCCGGATGCGCGTTGCGCAGTACAATCCGCTCGAGCGCGGTGCAGCCCGAAAACGATCCGTCGGCAATCGACAGGATATTCGCGTCGAGCGTCACCTGTCGGATCCGCTCGTTTTGGGCAAACGTGCCCTGCGCAAATCCCGTTACGGGCAGGCCGTCGTGCGCTGCGGGAACGATCAGCTCCGTCCGCGCCATGCCGGATTCGCTGAGCCCGGCAATCGCAAATCCGTCGGCGGTCTTTGCATAGACGAAGCAATCCGCATCGCGATTGTCACCGGCCACGGCGCGCGCCGCAGCCGGAGAAGGCATTGCGGGAATTTCGATCGCAACCGGGGACCCGTCGCCGAGGGCCGCCTTCAGCAGTCCCGCAAGCTGGGCGGTATACGCAATCTGCCCGGGTGCATTGAGATGAAAATTCGTATCGAAGAACCACTCCGATCCCCAGATCGCGCTCTCGGGCGTGCCGAGCAGCGGGCAGGTCAGACGCTGCCGAAGCGAATCGGCATACGCCTCTATACGGGCGCGCTCCGCTTCGGGAACCGCGGCGGCATTCATTGGACAGAAGCCGAAGAACACTTTAGCGCCCTTTTTCCCGCATGCGGCCGCAAACGCGTTGACGTGCTCGCAAAAATCGTCGGCAGCCAATGCCGGATCGAACGAAATCGACAGGTTTTGGTCGAAGCCGCCCTGCATCCGGTTCTGCTCGCGCCCCGCACAGGCCATATCGCCCCATGCGTTGAACGAACGGCGGGCATAGATCGAATCGCCCGCAGGCTTTTCGCGGTACAGAAACAGCCGCGCCTTGTCCGCGGCATAGGTCGGAAACGCGCCGAGCATTGCCTCGCGCTCCGATGCGTTCAGCCGCCAAATCGGCGGGAACGTGCCGTCCGTCGCCTGCCAAAGGCGTTCGGCGTCGAAAAAGGTCGAAAGCGTCTGTTCGCTCTGTTCGGGCAAAAACAGCACCAGATCGCCCGCCCTTAGCTCCGGCTCAACAAGATCGAGCAGCACGGTCGTTCCGAGCCCCGCATACAGGCCGAAATTGACGACCCGATACCCCTGCAGCTCGGTTTCCAACAGATCGGATCGCACATCGAACGCCGCGCCGCTGCCGCCGACCAGTACGATCCGCTTGCCCTCCGTCTCTTTGAGCCGTGCGAATTTATCCTGCAAGGCCGCAAGGTAGGTTTCATCGTAGCGGGCGGGCAGCACAAACGCGAACGACAGCAGCATGACCGGCACCAGCAGCACGGTCACGGCGGTCAAAATCCATTGCCAAAGTCGGTTTTTCACGGCGCTCCCCTCCCTTCGTCAGAATTGAAAATAGATAAACGCATTCGCCGCATGCTCCGCAAGGCGGATGCTCCACGCCCACGCGATCGTCAAAAGCCAAAATGCATAGACAATCGGCGGCTGCTTTCGTTCGGTCAGCCCGTGGCACAGCGGCAGCGCGCAAAGCGAGAGCACAAGTCTTGCCGCGTCCTCCCATGTCATATCGAGCAGCGTCCATCCCGCCGGGACATTCCACGCGGAAAACAGCGAACCGAAAAGCTGCACGGCCTGCGAAAGCGACTGCGCCCGGAAGAAGATCCAAAGCAGCGTCACATACGCGAACGTCAGCAGGATGCCGAGCCGGTTCCCCGCCCGGCCCTTGGGCCACGGCAGCTTTGCTTTTGCATACAGCAGTACGGTCACAACACCAAGTCCGTGCAAAAGCCCCCAAACGATAAATGTTTCGTTCGCGCCATGCCACAGGCCGGAGAGCAGGAACACCGTCAGCGTCGCCATGATCTGCCGCCCAAGGCCGTTTTGCGAACCGCCGAGCGGGATATAGACGTAATCGGTCAGCCACCTGGACAGGCTGATGTGCCACCGTCGCCAGAAATCGCGCAGATTCCCGGCCAGATACGGGCGGTCGAAGTTTTGCATCAGCCGCACGCCGACAAGCGCCGCGCTGCCGCGCGCGATCTCGGAATAGCCCGCAAAATCGCCGTAGATCTGCATCGCGAACAGCAGCGTCCCGATCAAGACCGCGCTTCCGTCCGGCGAAGGCGCGCCGTATACGCGCTCGACAAACCGGCCGCAAAAGTCCGCCAGAACGATCTTTTTGAAATAACCGGACAACAGCAGTTTTAGACCGAAGCGCACATCCTCCGTTGTTGCGCTCCTTGCTGTGCGAAGCTGCGGCAAAAGATCGCCCGCTCGCTCAATCGGCCCCGCGACCAGCTGCGGAAAAAACGAGATGTACAGCGCATAGTGGATCGGATTTCTTTCTGCGTCGAGCCGTCCACGATACACGTCGAACACATAGGACAAGGCTTGGAATGTGTAAAACGAGATGCCGACCGGTAAAACAATGTCCCAAAGCCGCCATTTCCCGTTCCCTCCGATCGCTTCCCAAAGCCGCGCCGCAAGGCCGGCAAGGAAACCGAAATACTTAAAATACACCAGTGCGCCGAGGCATAGCAGCAGAGACAGGCCGAGCAGCATCCGTCTTTGCCCCTGCTTTCGGACGTACCTGAGACCGATGCCCGCCGCGTAGGTGACTGCAATGACAGCAGCGAGCAGCAGCGTCAGTGGAACGTTCCAGCTCGCGTAGAACACCACGCTTGCCAGCAGCAGCCACACCGGCCGCACCTTTTGCGGCAGCAGGCGGCAGACGAGCGCAACGACCGGCAAAAAGGCAAGATAGGTCAGCGAATCAAAGCTCATGCACGCTCACCCCGCTTTCCGACGGTCAACAGCAGCAGCATACACAGCACGGTCAGCAGCAAAACAGAAGGCTTTGCGCGCACGACGAGCGCAAACACGGTCGTCGCCGCCCACACGACGCCCGCCAAATGCTGCAGCAGGGACCACCGCTTCACAAGCCTGCCGAGTAAAACGAGCAGCGCTGCAAGGCCGTACAGCGTCCCTATCAGAATCCCCCACCATGCAAAGGGTATGACGGGGCCGGGCGACGCTTCGGGCGGGAGCAAGCCCTCCAAAACCATCTGCGCCTTCAGATCGCGGATCACGGCGCTTGTCCGCAGCTGCACCCCCTCGGTGGAGAGGTGGTTGTCGATGTTCCAAAAATAAATTCCCGAATACAGAGATTCCGCCAAGGAAGAGATGATCGGAATCTCCAATTGCTCATGCAGCTCCTGCTCAAGCGCAGCACGTGCAGCAGGCGTACTTCTCTCCGTCAGGGAAGAGCGGTTACGCGGCGCATAGGTGAAGAAAACCGCAATCCCCGCGTCGGTAAACGGCTTGAGGGTACGGTTCAGCGAAGCAATCGCCTCCGGCGTCACCGTTTCAACGGTATAATCGGCAATATTATGACGATGAAGCTCATCCCGCTCGCTGTTCGGCCGCGGCAGAATAAAGTCGCCGTAAGCATTATAGGTGGCGAAGTTATACCGGTTTCCGTCGTCATCATAAGCCGCGGGACTTTCCGCATAGTTCCGCAAGGCCATACCGCTTCTCGTTTTCTGATACGATGCAAAGCTGTCAAAAACGCCGGAAAAGCGCGTAAGCTCCAGGTTGGAAACAAGGTCATAGTTCGATTCTGCCATTGCCCAAAAACCGGTATCCAACGCGTCAGTCACGCAGAACTGCTCCCGTACCGCGTCAAACTCAGGTGAGATGAGCAGGATGTCGCGTTCGTTCAGCAGCGGACGGATGGCTTCGTACTGGGGAAGCGCATTGGAATAGGCATATACACCCATGTTCACGACACGATAATCGGGAAATGCCGCTTCGATCGCTGCGGAATCATACCCGTACCGCGCCGAAGAACCGGAAAACAGTACGAGCTTGGGCGCGTCACCCAGCGAGAGCAAATAATCGTATTTGTCGGAAAAGGTGTCGAAATAGGAGCCGCTGTAAACCGGAAGCCGTGCGGCGTTCATAAAAAGCGTATGAATGGTGCAGTCGGAAAAGGAATCGTCGGAAACCGTGCGGATGCGGTCAAACAGGGTCAAAGCCCGGATCGAACAGGCGGAAAAGGCATTCGGTTCGATTGTTTCCAGCGAAGACGGCAGCACCAAGGCATCCAGGGAACAATTTGCAAACGCTCCCGCCGCGATTGCCTTGACCGGAATTCCCTCGATGGATTCGGGGATCACAACCACGGTTTCTTTCCCCGAATAAGCGGTGATTGTACCGTCCGAAAAGAGAAAGGATTCTCGATCCGTTGCCTGCGCCCATTCTGCGTAAAGCGTGGATCCATCAAAAACCGCAGTCCGGCTGCCAAGCCCGATATGCGTCCCGCTTCCGTCGGGCATGGTATTCCACCCCGTCAGAACATAACCGTCGCGCCAAAAATAGCCGGCTCCCTGCAAGGTGTTTTCTCGAAGGTGCGTCCCGGCAATATGCTGGTCGAACACGTTTCCGAATACTTCCGAACGGCCGCCGTTGGCATCATATCGAATAAAGCCGCGCGGGACCGGTTCCTCTGCAAAGGCGGAGAACGATGGCATGGACAGGCAAAGAAGCGCCAACAAGATCGGCCAAATCATCCATCGTTTTTTTTCCATACCGGCATTCTCCTTTGTGCATTCTATCATATACCAAACCGGTCCTCGGGTCAATCAGAAAAGCGGCCGGAAGAATTTCCGGCCGCGGCGGCGTGTGCAAAAAAAGTTTGAACGGGGCCGCCGCCTGCCAACAAGGTGTT
>JAUMVL010000210.1 GCA_030530185.1 Clostridia bacterium
TCTGGACATGGCCAACGAATTTATGCGTTTTCTGATCACGCCGCGGGAACTGAACGAGATGGCGCAGAATAAGGGGCTGATATCGCCGACGAAGGACCTGACTTTTAACAGCATGTACGCCGCATTAGGAGCCGTTTCGGAATCCCGGATCCTGTCGCCGGAAGCATTCGGATTGTCGGATGACGCGGTCATCCAGTTGAGGCGGGCCGGTTATCTTGTCGGAACGGGCGAAATAACGATAGATGAAGCAGTTGCCGGATACGGCACATTTACACAATGACCGCGCTGCACCAGCCAAGGCCAAGTATCGTGTTTTAAGGCTTGTTGCAAGTGACAGCGGCGGGGATTGCTCCCCGCCGCCCGTTACCTTATGCGTAGATTAACTCGTGATTTACAATCTCTATTGCCCTGTCCTGGATGTTGTTCATCCGCTGCACCCACAGCATTTGATCCTGTGCTTTGAGCTGTTCAGTGATGCCCTCACGCTCTGCCATTTGCTTTGTCAGCAGGAGCATTTGCTCCGTCGCCTGTTCGTTGATGTTGGCCAGATAGCTATTTAACTTGCCGCTGGTCCGCAGCTCCGTGTACAGGACTTTACGCTCCTGTTTGATGTATCGCAGGTGCCGCTGTCCCCAAATGCCGATGGGACTTTCATCTTGATCCAGTACTGTCAGGCAGGGGATGTAATAATCGCCCTGCAGTTCGTACCACAAACCGTTGCCTTCATCAAAAATATACTTTTTCCATTGAGAAATCCTCCTGTATAATAGCTCCGTTGATGTATTCGCACATATGTCACAGGCTCCCGATTGTCACACCTTGTTATGTCCTGTTATGGGTTTTTCTTGCCCTTGCTTTTGCCCTTATGAGCAGCGCGAGCGTTATAGAAACGGTGTAACATTTAATAAAGGGATTCGGTGAGCAGATTGTGGAAAATCCTTTGTTTGGGGCGGTTTCAGAGGATTTCATTAACGCCCTATAATCACTGGCGGATGCCTATGATTTTGGGGAATTCAAATTCTAGTTTGTCGAATCGGCCTTCTCTTGTCCGCAGTTTTAACGAGCATCGGATTTTTACCCCACACGATCCGAGAGAAAAAATCGGCGTGACCGCAGCGGTCACGCCGATTTCATATTCTTTTGCGCCGGGTATTGCCGCCTCAAGGCAGCTTCCTCATGATGTGCTGCCCGAAGGCGGGAATCTGCGGCAAGGGTTACTCCCTGTTGAGGCCGTGCAGAACGCTGATCACGAGCGGCAGCGCGAGCAGGAACGCAAGCGTATCGGACACGGACTGTGACAGCTGCACGCCGAGCGGGCCCAAAAAGCGCGGCAGAATCAGCACGGAGGGGATGAAGAACAACCCCTGCCTTGCGGCGGCCAGCACCGATGCCTGCGCGGTCTTGCCCATCGTCTGCGTCATCATGTTGCCGATCATGACCAAGCCGCCGAGCGCAAACGTAACGCATTGGATGCGCATGGCGGTCGTGCCGAACGCAACGACCTCGGGATCGTCGCGGAATACGGCAATGATCTGCGGTGCGAAGGCGAATCCAATCACGGCCAGGATCACAAGGCCGATCGTCGCGGTGCGAACGCAAAACGCAAACGCCGCCTTGACGCGATCAAATCGACGCGCGCCGTAGTTGAATCCGCACACGGGCTGAAAGCCCTGTCCGAAGCCGATCAAGGCCGACTGCGCCATACCCATCGCACGGGAGACGACGCTCATCGCCGCGATCGCGGCATCGCCGTAGACGCCTGCGGCACGGTTGAGACAGATCGTAGCCACCGACATCAGCCCCTGCCGCAGCAGCGACGGGAACCCGCCCTTGCAGATCTGCACGAAAATCGCGCCCGAAAAGCGGATGTTTTTCAGCCGGAACGGAACATTGCCGGGGCGCATCGTGCCGTACAGCAGCAGACAGAACGACAGCAGCTGGCTGACGATCGTCGCAACCGCGGCACCCATGACGCCCATGCCGAAACCGAAGATCAGCAGCGGGTCGAGCGCGATATTCACAAGCGCACCCGTTGCGATGCCGATCATGCCGTTCAGGGCGCTGCCCTGAAACCGCAGTTGGTTGTTCAGCACGAATGACGCGATCATATACGGTGCGCCGATCAGGATGAAGCGCAGATAATCGCACGCGTACGGGAGAATCGTTTCCGTCGCGCCGAGCAGCCGGCACAGCGGAACCAGAAAGATCTGTCCGAGCGCCAGAACGGCGATTCCGGCCAAAAACGCATACGCCGCGCCGCTTGCCGCCATAATCTCGGCATCCTCGGTCTTGTGCTTGCCGAGCTGCCGCGAGATATAGTTGCCCGAGCCCTGTCCGAAGAAGAACCCGATCGCCTGCATGACCGTCATCAAAGAGAACGCAACGCCGATCGCGCCGGTCGCGCTGTTGCTTTGCAGCTGACCGACGAAGAACGTATCCGCCATGTTGTAGATCGCCGTAACCATCATCGAAATGATCGTCGGAACGGCCATCTCACAGACGAGCCGGCCTACCGGCTCAGTCGTCATGCGGATGAATTTTTGCTCCTGCCTGTTGTTCATGAATGATCGATCCTTTGGGACAATTGTAGCACACGTCGTGCGGCAAGCGCAAGGCGTTCAGGTTGTTGCGGATGTGTTTTTCAGTTGGAAGCGGTAATAGCGCTTCAAGCCGCGGCGCAGTCCGCGCGCAAGTTCCATGTCGATATAACGCTGATACTGATCGACCGTCTTTTGCGGCACCGCAATGCCGTACGCGGCGCACCGGTCGATTGCCCATTGCGTCGCATAATACTCCTGTTCATAGCGGTGCATGGACGTTGTATTCGTCACAATATGCCCGACCTCGTGCAGCAGCGTGAACGTGGACGCAATGCTGTTCGCCTGCTTCCATTTGCAGACACGCCGCAGCTTGAGATGCGCGTGCGTGCGGTGCCAGTCGTTCGGACACTTCGATCCGTCGCAGATGTCGATTCCATATTGTTGAATGACTTCGTTTTGAATGTCGATGTATTTCATTTGCACCCTGTGCATGCCGTGTGTTGTTTTTTTCAGTATACCACGCCGAAAAGGTCCTGTCAAAAAAGAACCTGTCGGATGACAGGTTCTTTCGACTTGGTCAGATTATTCAATGATGCTTGCGACGACGCCGGAAGCAACGGTACGGC
>JAUMVL010000211.1 GCA_030530185.1 Clostridia bacterium
AAATGGTACCGATGTAGGGCTCGTTCAGACGGATGATGATCGATTCCATCTGCTCCGGCATGTTCCATTGCACAATGATTTCGTATACTTCGGACATGCGGTAATAGGTGATCTCCACACCGGGCTCCACAACCGGGGACGGCTCGGGCGTCGGGGTCGGCGAGGGCGTCGGCGTTGGTTCGGGAGTGGGTGTCTCCGTCGTCTCGACGATCGGCTCTATAGCAGGCGTATCGGTCGGTGCAGGGGTCGGGGCTTCGACAACGGCAGGCATTGTCGGTGTTTCCGGGGCGGACGTTGCGGCAGGAACTGCTGTGGCGGTCGGCGTCGCGGTCGGTTCTTCGGCTTCGACCCGAATCGCAGAGCGCGGCAACAGTACGCCGAGCACCGTCAGCCCCGATGCTGCAAGCAGCAGCATCGTTCGCATCAGGCGCGACCGGTCGCGTTTCGCGGGTTCTTCAATCGGCGCAAAGCGATTGTATTCATCCGGCGGATTGGGGTATTCGGGGGCTCCGTCTTCATGAAAATCGGGCGGAACACCCATGATTTCATGCGAACGCTTTCTCATTTCCGATGCACATCCAGCTGCGGGAACGGGACTTCAATACCGAGCTTGCGCATGCCGAGGAACAGATCGTGATTCAGCACGCGTGCTCCGGTGTAGATATCCGATTCGGCAACCTCGACGACAAATTTCAGCGTTACGGCGCTGTCGCCGAGCGCGTCGACGCCGAGATACTGCGGAACGCTTTTCATGACGTCGGGATGTGCCGCGTAGATGCTTTGCAACAGTTCCGGCAGCTTCTGTTCGAGCGCTTCGAGATCGGTCTCATACGGGATCGGGAAATCCGCGACCGAGCGCGAGGTGTTGTCCGACCGGTTTAAGATGTTCTTCATGTCGGAGTTGTTGATGATCTTGACATTCCCACCGACATCGGTCAGAACCGTCGTGCGAACGCTGACATCCGTGACGGTCCCGCGGAACCCGTTGATCTCAATGATGTCTCCGACGTTATACTGATTGTCGATCAAAATAAACAATCCGGTGACCACGTCGGAAATCAGGCTCTCGGCGCCGAAGCCGATGATCAGCGCGATGATCCCAAGACCTGCGAGGATCGTACCGATATCCACGCTGAACATTGAAAGGATAACGCAGATCGCAATGAGGATCACGGCATACCGAAGAATGTTCTTTGCCAAAGAGATCATTGTGCGCGAGCGGTTGAGGCGCGGCTTAAGCAGCTCGAGGACAAAGGAGATGATGCTTTCGCAAATGAACAACAGCAGCAGAATCAGAATGCCATTGAGGATGTGCGCAGCGTTAAAGCTGAGCTTCGGCAGCGCGTTCACCAATCCGGTAAAACGACCGATGGCATACACCAGTGCGGCAACGATAATGAGGACAATGGCACGAACAAGCGGTCTACGTTTTTTCATGAGAAGCTCCTTTCAAAAGGCGATGGGGGAACAGAGAAACAAAGGGATCATAGTACGGAAAAAACTTGCAACAATTGTCATATTCAGTATAATAGAAGCGAATGCTCTTGTCAATCAAGCCCTGGGAGGGAACAGGAAAAAATGAAACGAATGGATCTAGAACGGGGGAGCCGCCATGGTGCGTGAAGAGGAGCCGTTTTTGCGGCGGACGTTGAATCAGGGCGCGCTTGCGCCGTTCGGATTCGAACCGCAGGGCGACGGATGGCGATACGCGGAGGCGTTTTTGAACGGTGCGTTTACAGCGAACGTGCGCATCGACGCTTCGGGCGCGGTCTACGGCGAGGTGATCGACAACGACCTTGGCGAGGAATACCTGCCCATCCGTACCGAACGTGAGGTCGGCGCGTATGTCGGCGCGGTGCGCGAGGCGTATGCCGCAATCCTTGCCCGCATTGCGGATGCGTGCTTTGTGCCGGAGCAGTTCCTGTTTCCGCAGACGAACCGCATTGCGGCGAAGATCGCCGAACGCTATGGGGAAACACCCGACCGGCCGTTTGCCAAAATCCCGACATACGCGGTGTTTCGTGTGCCCGAGACGCGCAAGTGGTATGGGCTCGTGATGGACATTACCGAAGCACAGCTCATGGGCGGCTCGGCGGATGCCGACAGCCGGAAGATTGAGGTGCTGAACCTGAAAATCCCGAAGGAGCGCGCGGAGGAGATACATGCGCTTCCGGGCGTTTATCCGGGGTATCATATGAAGCGCGCGGATTGGATCAGCGTGCTGCTCGACGGAACAATGCCGGATGATGCGCTGCTGGAGCTGATTGACGGAAGCCGGCAGTTTGCGGTAAAGGGGAGCAAGCCGAGAGCCGGCAAAACCGAATGGATCGTCCCTGCGAATCCAAAGTATTACGATGTCGACGCTGCATTTGCTCAAGAGGATGTGATCCTTTGGAAGCAGAGCAGCGCGATCCGGCCCGGCGATATCGTCTATCTGTATGTGGCTGCGCCGTATAGTGCGGTGCGCTATCGCTGCGAGGCTGTGCAGGTCGATATTCCCTATCCGTTTCAAAACAAGAACGTGCGTATGAAAACCGTGATGCGCATCCGGAGGCTTGCGACCTATCCGCCCGAAGCCGTTCCGTTTGCAAAGCTCTGCGAACTCGGCATCCGCGCTGTGCGCGGCCCGCGCGTTGTGACGGAAGCATTTTCCGCGTTTATGAAAACCCTGCCGGAACACGATTGCATACCGTCAACGCATTCATGAGAAATAGAATTGTGCCGGGACGGTATGCTGCCTGCACCGCCGAAAGAAGGATATAAGGATGAATATCATTAACTTATCGAAAGGTATGTTAAGCGCATTCGAAGGAGATTGCTTTCATATTGAAAAGTGGAAAACGTATATAGACGCGTCCATCCCCGGCGTGAAGGAAATGTGTCTTGAAGATATGAAACAGATGCTTCAAGCTGGTTTTTCTTATGAAAAAACGTTTTTACCTGTGTTGAATGCTGTGCTGCGGGAGGAAGATAAACGCAATAAAACAATTGAATCATTCCTGAAGATGACAGAGCATTTAGACGAGAGAATGATCAAACGATTTCAAAAAAACCTTGATGTAGACCTTATCCTTTATTTAGGTCTGTGCAACGGCGCTGGCTGGGTTGTATCCCTAAACGGAAAGCGCACGGTGCTTTTCGGAATT
>JAUMVL010000212.1 GCA_030530185.1 Clostridia bacterium
GTCCCACATCCGGGATATTCCGGGTAGTGAGGTTCAAATTCAGAAGCGATTCCGCCTGCCGCGCATCCTCACCATACATTTCAAAGAAATCGCCCACCTGAAACAGCACCATATCCTCCGGGTGGGTTTCCTTGACGGCGTTATAGCTGTCGTAGGCGGTGTTTCGCACTGCATCCTGTGCCAGCGCCTTATCATAAAGCGCCTGTTCGTCCGACGTAAAAAAGCGATTCAGGCGAATCAATTCAGAGATACGCAAAGCAACATTGTTCCAGTTCATCTGAATATCCGCGCAGTTGCTCTTTCTCAGCACGATGCCCTTGCTGCCGTGATCTTCATAGCTGCCGTTTTCTCCGGATACAGCATGGGTGCGTCCGCCGATGCCGTACTCCTTTTTCAGAAAATCAGCATTCTCTTTGGGCGCGTGCGGGGTCTGGAAGAATTCATAGATGCGAGTCTTTCCGCCCTCAAAACTGCTTCCGTTTGCAAGGGAATCTGCGATTTCATCCTCCGTGATGAATTTGCCGGTTTCCGGGAGCGCCGCCATGTCGGAGCGATATTCTTTGCGCGGTAAGGACAGATCTTCCAGCCGCGTAAGAAGCGCCTGTGAGCGGTGGTAGTGGAACCGCATAAGCTCCCAGTTTTCACGGTAGGCATCAAGAAATACCCTGTATTCTGCCAGAAGCCTTTCCGTAAATGCCGGATTTGCAAGGTTGTCCGTCAGGCGTTCCGTTTCCTCCGGATAATTGGTGCTGCGGATATCGCCCAGGCAGGACAAATATCCCAGTGATTTTGCTTCGTCAGAGAAATCGTGATAGAGGTTCCAAACCTCGGCGGCAATACGCAGACGCTCATTCCGGGGCGCTTCCGCAATCTCCGGATTGGTGGCAAATGCACCGCTGTCCAGCAGTTCTTCCGTGCGCTCCGCCGCATCCGCCCAGCTTATGATTTGGGCAGAGCGAAGATACCGTGCAGTATTGCCGCTTGCGATATGAATCCCATCCTCGCCATACCACGCGGAAATCTTGACATTTTCCGTAATCAGACCGTTGCCACCGTGGTATAGCGCTTTCAGAAATGCCGCACGATTCTCCAAAGACTTCTGCTTGGAAAACTCTGCGGCTATTCTCATTCGCGCATCTTCTTCGTTTCCGCCCGTGCGCAGAATATGATCAATATCATCCTGAGAAATGAACGTAGAAAAAGCGGAAGGCATCACCATGCTTTCCGCTTCATCAATACGGGCGATCTGTTCTTCTTCCGCTGCAAACAGGCCAAAGAGGGACATCTGTTCAAATTGTCCGGTGCTCTCGTCTACGGATGGAGTACTATCCTTACTTCCGGGAGGAAACCAGCCATCATCAAGCGCGCTCAGCGTTTGGGGCGGCTCTTCTGCAATGATTGCCGGCTCTGTTTTCTCAGATTCAGTTAATTGTACACCAGTTCGTTCAGGATGATCTCCTCTGCCTGCGCTTTCAGGCTGTTCATCAGTCCCGCCCATGTCAGCGGTTCCTTCTGCTTCAATTCCTCTGTCACCCCGGCCTGCGCCGCCATCTGCGGCAGCATTTCGTCCAGCCGCCTGCGTGCCGTTTCGTCGATCTCCTGAAGGTGCGAAAACAGCGCTTCCTTCAGAATCAGTTGATTCCAGAGAATCGGGCGATGTCCCTTCAGATATGCTTTCCGCAGCTGCCCGTACTTCCCAAGAGGCTTCATTTCCCGATTGCTCAGTCTGACGTTCGGGACCAGGTAATCCCCGGCTTTCGTGTAGGTCATCTCCATGTGTGATGCTCCTTCCTGCAATTTTTTCGCGCTCATAGCGCCGGATGGTCGCTCCGATTTCCCGCAGCACCTGCTGGTTGATGCCGCTCACCGCCGTGCCCAGCGCCGCCGCTGCGTCTGGCGTGTTGAAATCAAAGACGCTCATAAAATCTTCGCGCTCAAGGTAGTCGCTCGGCTCCAATCCGCAGCGGCTCATCAGGCAGTAGCTGACGCTGGTCTGCGCGGCATTCCGAAAGGCTGCCCCGGCGTTGAATTCATCATAGTCTTCCAGAAAGGAATTTGCAAGTGTGTAGAGAATATCCCTTTTATTTTCTTCCCAATATTCCCGCACGAGCTGCGCAGCGACCATTTTCAGCTGCGCGCCAAAGTCGGCGTTCGCCGGAATCGCATAGCCGGTTTCCAGCATGGCGGACACTGCGGGAAGGTGTTCGTCGCGGAGTTGCCAGAGATTTACGCTGCGCGAATTTTCCCTTGCGCCGGTGTCTGAGATGTCGAATACATAGCGAAGCCTGTTCAGATCGCCCCGAATGTCGATGAGGGCGATGCCCTTTGCGCCGCGGCGCACATACCGGCGCATGGTATTGTTCCACACATCATACTCGGCGCAGGCGGTAGCATCCGGCCTTTGCGCATGGATCATGACCTGTTCATAATAAGGGTATTTATACAGCCGGGACGCTGTGGTTAGAAACGATTGCCACCGCTCTAAATTACCTGTCAGCTGACGCTGTGCTGTTTCGGCTATCCGGCGATATTCCTGCAATTTGCCCGCCATAGATTACGTTTCCTTCCTATTATAATAGTTTGGAGTTGGAAATCCAGTATTCATTTGGGTTTCCTTCCATTTCAAAAATAGAAACACCCGGACGAATCCGGGCGAAATAGCGGCTTACACATCAAAATCCGGAATCAGCTCCAGTGCCTCAAATTCTACATCGCTCAATTCTGCCAGCTTTGCCAGCGTCGAATCTGTAAGCGTCAGCAGTTCCGCCTCGTCGCTTTCCAAATGTCTTTTCATTTCTGCAAGTTTCTCCATAAGCTCCGTCCGGTTGCCTTCGGCGCTGTAGATGCACATCAGGTTCATTTCGTCATTCGTGAAATTCATCCTATTCAATCCCTTTCCGCGCTTTTCGTCTGCGCTGTCTTTTCATTTCGGGGTGGCGTGGGCGCAAGGAGCATTGCCAGCACGGACGGCCGTTTGCCATCTGTGCGGTCGCTTTTTTCTTCTTGCATGGTATGTCTGGCTTCATCAAAGAGCGTCGTCAGGTCGGGAGGTTTGGGCTTGGTCGCCGGCGGTTCCGTCGGCCCGGTGTTAATGATGCCGTCGATCATGCCGGAATCGTCCT
>JAUMVL010000213.1 GCA_030530185.1 Clostridia bacterium
GCAGGGTCTGTCCGTCCTCCGAGCCGCTCGTTCCCACGACGGAGCAGCAGAACGCACCGGGCGAATGCGCCTCGCACAGGGCAAGCGCATCGTTTTGCATACAAACGGCGTCAAAATCGGATTCGTTCGGATCAATCGCAAGTTCGATGCCCCATGCCGGAACGAAGGCGCGATCGGGCGCAGTGCGCTCGGCGGGAGCAAGGTTGTAAAACCCGGCAAGCCGCGCCGCCGCGACGGAATGCGGATGGGAGAGCAGCTCCTTTGCCGGCTGCACGGGTTCAGAGCGTCCGGCATCGAGCACGCAGACGGAACGGCAGAAACGCCGCATTTCGGTTCGATCGTGGGAAACGAACAGCACGTCGCCGTCAAACGGTTCGAGCGATCGCGTCAGTTCCCACATCAATTGCTCACGCAGGGTCTCATCCAGCGCGGAGAACGGTTCGTCCAGCAGCAACAGCTCCGGCTTTCCGACCAGGATGCGCGCAAGCGCGGTCCGCTGCTGCTGCCCGCCGGACAGCGTTACGGGATGCTGCTTTGCGACAGACTCCAGGCGGAAGGCATGCAGCGCAGCCCGCACCGTTTCCCGCTTTTCGGCCCGCGATCCGGAGCGCACCCCGGCAAGGATGTTCTGCTCCACGGTCATATTCGGAAACAGGGCATACTGCTGAAACAGGTATCCGACGGCTCGCTTTTGCGGCGGCAGATGGATGTGTCGTTCGCTGTCGAACAGCACGCGCCCGTTCAGCACGATCCGGCCCCGGTCCGGTTTCATGATTCCGGCAATGCATTGCAGCGTTACGCTCTTTCCGCAGCCGGATGCGCCTAAGAGCCCGAGCGTGCCGCCGTCGGTTTCAAATTGAACGTGCAGCCGGAACGCGCCGAGCTGCTTTTGGATATCGACGGAAAGCGCCATGATCATCGTCCTCCGTTTTCACGCGTTTGCCGCCGTTCCAGCAGGTTCATTGTCAGCAGTACGACCGCGGAGATCGCAAGGTTGACCAGAACCCATCGGAACGCAAGCGCTTCGTCGTTGAGCCGCCATAATTGATATACCGTTGTGGAGATCGTCGCCGTTCGACCGGGCGTATATCCGGCGATCATGCTCGTTGCGCCGTATTCGCCGAGCGCTCGCGCAAATGCGAGTACCGCACCGGCCAAAATGCCCTGTCGGCAGTTCGGCATTCGAATGCGCCAGAATACATAGGTGTTCGATTTTCCGAGGGTACGCGCCGCCGCCGCCAGCGTTTCGTCAAACGATTCAAACGCGCCGCGTGCGGTTCGGTACATCAAGGGAAAGATGATGACCGCCGTGGCGATGATTGCGCTCTGCCACGTCATCGTGGCGCGCAGACCGAATGCGCTCTCCAAAAAGAGCCCGAGCGGGCGCCTCGGCCCGAGCAGGCGCAGCAGCATCCAGCCGACGACCGTCGGCGGGAGTACGAGCGGAAGCGTCAGAACCACATCGAAAAAGCCTTTGAGCACGCGCGGAAGCCTTGCCGCATAGTAGGCGGCAAGGATACCGAGAAAAAAGACGATTCCGGTTGCGATCAGGGCGATTCGCAGCGAATTCAAGAGCGGAAACCAATCCATTTACGAGACTCCGGGAAACAGCATTTTGCAGAAGGAACGGCAAACGGGAGGAGGGTGAGACAGCCTTACTGCGCATGGAGCGGCGTAAAACCGACGCGCAGAAAGATCGCACCGGCTTCGTCGCTTTCGAGGTAGGCGAGGAAGGCTTTCGCTTCGGATTCGTGTTCGGTCGTGTTCAGCACCGCCGCAGGGTAGATCACCTGCCCGCATAGATCCTTGGTCGCGGTGTCCACAATGGTCAATCCCGCCGAGAAGGCGTCGGTTGCATAGACGATGCCGCAGTCGGCCGCGCCTTCCGAAACCTGCGCGGTGACCTCCTTGACGTTGCTGCCGTAGGTCAGCTTCGAGGCAATGTCCGCTTCATCGATGCCGTAATAGGCAAAGATCTTTTGCGTATACTGTCCGACCGGAACGTCCGCGTTGCCGACGGCGAGGAGCAGTTCCTCGTTCTTCAGCTTTTCGACCAGATCGCCAAAGGACCCGACGCCCTTCGGGTTTCCTTCCGGAACGACAAGCGCGACCTTGTTTTCCAGAAGGTCTGTGCGCGTCCCCTGCAGGACAAAATCCAATCCGCCCGGGTTCACGTCGGTCGGCTTCGACGCGTCGAGCTGGTTCATCTGCTTCGGCGCGGCAGACAGAAACAGATCGCACGCCGCACCCGATTCAATCTGCGTCTTCAGCGTGCCGGACGAATCAAAATTGAATACCAGCGTCACGTTCGGCGCGACGGTCTTATACGCCTCGGCAATTTCGGTCAACGATTCGGTCAAAGACGCTGCCGCAAACACGACCAGCTCGACAGGTTCTTCCAAAGCAGGGGAAGCAGCCGGCGCGGCACAGCCGGTCAAAAGGCAAAAAGACAGCAGCCATAAAACGAGTCGTTTCATCCAAGGCCCCTCCTTTTCGTTATTCCCAATTTGTGATAACGTTATTTATTTGAAAGAATAACGCTTTTCTGTATCGTACCACCGATTGGGCGGTTTGTCAACGGAGGGGGAGGGAAAATGGATGGCGGCGGAAGATTTTCGTTGGAAAAGCGGCAAAGCTGTGCTATACTGACGACATGGAATGGAACGATCTTTTGAACTGGTACCGGGCGGATCACCGCGATTTGCCGTGGCGCAGGACGCGCGATCCGTATCGCATCTGGCTCAGCGAAATCATGTTGCAGCAAACGCGTGTGGCGGCCGTGATCCCATATTATGAACGGTTTCTCTCCGAATTGTCCGATGTGCATGCTCTTGCCGCCGTGGACGACGACCGGCTGATGAAGCTGTGGCAGGGGCTGGGGTACTATTCACGCGCCAAAAATCTCAAGCGTGCCGCAAAGGAGATCGAAGAACATTACGACGGTGCCTTGCCGGCGACTTACGAACAGCTCGTTTCGCTGCCCGGGATCGGGAGCTATACGGCGGGGGCGATCGCGTCGATCGCCTATTGGGAGCGCGGTGCGGCGGTGGACGGGAACGTGCTGCGCGTGTTGTCACGCATAAAACACGATGCGCGCGACATTTCCGATCCGCGTACCA
>JAUMVL010000214.1 GCA_030530185.1 Clostridia bacterium
TCGCAGCCTATGCCCGTGTTTCAACGGCAAAGGAAGAACAGGAAAACTCCTTTGATGCGCAAGTCAGCTATTACACGCAGAAAATTCAGGCAAATCCAGAATGGGTCTTTGTCGAGGTATATTCCGATGAGGGCATTACCGGCACAAATACAAAAAAGCGTGAGGGCTTTAACAGAATGATTGAGGATGCCCTTGCCGGGAAAATCGACCTCATTCTCACCAAGTCCGTCAGCCGTTTCGCACGAAATACGGTTGACAGCCTGGTCACCATCCGGCAGCTCAAGGAGAAAGGTGTGGAGGTTTTCTTTGAAAAAGAGAACATTTACACCCTCGATGCCAAGGGCGAATTATTGCTTACGATCATGTCCTCGCTTGCACAAGAAGAAGCAAGGTCGATTTCGGAGAACACCTCATGGGGTCGAAGAAAGTCCTTTGCGGACGGAAAGGTCAGCCTCGGTTATTCCAATTTCCTCGGTTACGACAAAGGACCCGACGGGGAGCTTGTAATAAATGAGGAGCAGGCAAAAATCGTGCGGAGAATTTATGCGGAGTTCCTCGCCGGGAAAACTCCGGGCGGCATAGCGAAAGGCTTGACCGCTGACGGCATTGAAACGCCCGGTCACAAGAAGGTGTGGCAGGCTTCCACGGTTCTGAACATTCTGAAGAATGAGAAGTATTACGGGGCGGCCATACTTCAAAAACAGATAACGGTATCGTACTTGACGAAAGAGAAGCGTCCCAACACGGGCGAACTTCCCATGTACTACATCGAAAAAGACCATGAGCCTATCGTCTCCCCGGAAACCTTCCAGATGGTGCAGGAAGAAATGCGCCGCAGACGGGAAGCCGGAAGCAATATGCAATGTGTGTCCATTTTCTCAAGCCGAATCATCTGCGGTGACTGCGGCGGTTACTACGGCAGAAAGATATGGCACTCAAACACAAAACACGCTTCCTGGCACTGGCACTGCAATGCAAAGTTTCAGAAGCGTAAATACTGCGAAACACCGACTCTCAAAGAGGAAAGTTTGGAAGAAACCTTCGTCGAGGTGTTCAACGGGCTGATTGCCAACCGTAAGGAAATTGAGGAGAACTACCGTCTTTGCATTGATACCATTACTGATGACAGCGAGTACCGCAGGCAACTTGAGGATTTGAACAACGGCTGCGGCGAAGTCCAGACGCTGATAAGAAGCCTTCTGATGACCTACAGCCGACAGGACACCGCCGATGATATCCATGAGAAACTAAAAGAATATGAGGATCGGCTTGACACGATGGCTCGGCTCAAGCAGGAGCTTGATTTGAAGATAGCCGCCTGTGCTGCCAAGCGTGTGCAGATTACAGGCTTTCTGAACGAACTTATGAAGCATGACGCTCCGCTTGCAAAGTTCGACCCGCTTGTATGGCAGGCGGTCATCAATTACGCTACGGTCAATCGTGACTGCACGATTACCTTTACCTTCCGTGACGGGACCGAAAAGACCGTACCAATCAAGAACGGTGTCCGTCCTTACACGAAACGCAATAAGCCGCAGGAGGTTGACGGCAATGACGGATAAGAATCTGCTTGTAATCACCCCTCACAGAAAAGAACCCGGCAAGCAACGCATCGCCGCCTACTGCCGGGTTTCAAGCCGAAGCGATGAACAACTGAACAGTCTGACAAATCAGATTAATTTCTACCGCAGCCTATTCGAGAACGATGATACCGTTGTCTTTGTCGGCATCTATGCGGAAGAGGGACTCTCCGGCACCCAAGCAGAAAGCCGACCGCAGTTTATGAAAATGATCGAGGACTGCCGGAGCGGTCTTATAGATTGCATATGGACAAAAAGCGTATCCCGGTTCGGAAGGAACACCGTGGATACGCTTATTTACACCCGTGAGCTTCGGTTCCTGGGCATTGATGTTTTCTTCGAGAAAGAGAACATCCACTCCACCGAATCCTCTGGGGAACTCATGCTCACGCTGATGGCTGCGTTTGCCGAGTCCGAGTCTGAGACGATGTCGGAGAATATAAAATGGGGCAAACGAAGAAGATATGAGCAAGGCATCACGGGGAGCATCACACTCAACGGGATGTACGGTTTTCGGCAGAACAAGGGTATCGTGACCATTGTGGAGAATGAAGCTGAACTGGTGCGGCGAATATACAAGGACTTCATTGACGGCTATAGCTACGGCGAAATCGCCGACAGGCTTATTGCCGAAGGGGTGCCAACTCGAATGCCCGGTGCTTCCTGGGCAAAGACCACCGTTCAGCACATTATCCGAAATGAAAAATACTGCGGTGACTGCCTGTTTCAGAAAGCGTTTATCGCAAACCCCATCACGCATCAGCAAGTCAGAAATAACGGAGAACTGCCGAAATATCTGGTGGAGGACTGCCTTCCAGCAATCGTGGATAAAGAGACATGGAAGCTGGCACAGGCTGTTGCGGCAAGGCATACACCGCACAAGCAGGCATCGAATGAGCGGTATCCGTTTACAGGGAAACTGTTCTGCGGAGTATGCGGTAAGCCTTACTGCTATTATCATTATACGACCACCAATAAGCAGCCCCTTGCCGCATACCGATGTATGAGCCGAAAGACGCAATCAGCGGTCGAAGTGCCGGGTCAAATATATACGCCGCCGCACAAGGCAACCTTCAACCTCAATGCCTCGCCAGAACTGATCGCATACAGAGAACGCTACTGCAAACCGCCGAAGGAAAGACCGATGCTCTGCACAGATGTCCGCATTTCGATTGACCTGCCGCAGAAGGCATTTTGCCGAGCGTGGAATCTCATCGTGGCAAAGAAGCTCCGCTATCAGGCAACGCTGCGGTCAACGGTCGATAATGCCGAGGACATCCTCGTCCAATACCGTGCGGAAGAGATGTGCCTTCTGATTGACGAGATCGGAAAAATCAACGAGTTCAGCTATCCGCTCATGCTCAAAACGCTCGACAGGGTCGTTGTAAACACAAACGGAAAACTGTCATTCATCTTTCAGTCCGGCATAAAAATCACCGTATAAATGCTCCGAAAACACAAGTGTGACTATGAAAATACCCTCGTTTTTTATGGGTAAAATCATAGTCACACTTTTTCTTTTAGCAGATA
>JAUMVL010000215.1 GCA_030530185.1 Clostridia bacterium
TTCATGGAAGGAAAAAAGCTGTATTTCTGTTGGGAAACGTGCTGCCGATACGCCTCAATTGCCACCTGCAAAGCAGTCTTGCCGTTGTAAGTGCTCAACGGTTCGGATACATCCAGCAGAATCTGATTTTCCTCAGCCATATGCTGATACACTTTCTGAACCGTCCATGTACCATACATCTCTGCCGATTCCGGATCATAGTTCGGATCAGGCGCAAGCAACGCAGCTTCCAATGCAGATTTTGCCGATACAATATGCTGCCAATGTCCATATTCTCCCCTTACGGGATCCTGCGTAATCACAACGAGCGGCTTGATTCTGCGATACAGCCGAACGAGCGACAAAGTTATCTCTTCTGCCTGGAACTGATCTTTCTGTTCCTGAGGCGCAGCACGATCCACATCTGGAAAATTCAGAAAGAACGGCATCGTAGTCATTTTTGCTTTCCAGAGACTGTTGATTGCTTCATGTAACCGTCCAAAGCTCGGAGTCGTTACATAAGCAAATGTTCCCGTTAGTCCACGCTGCCCGCCGTAAATGGGATATACTGCACCGAGAAACAGCCATTCATCGTCAGGATGTGTACTGACAATCAAAAAATCTGTCCGTACAACCGCTGGTTCCATTTGAGGAACAGTTTTCGGCAGTGTTCCGATGCCATAGATTTCAAGTTCACAGATTGAAATCTGATCCATCAAAGGTTTCATTTTCACCGATTGACACGCCACCTCGGTCCGATACACCGCGCAGATGCTATCAGCATAATATGCTTCCTCTTTCAGCAAGGTTCCTTCTGAATCATATTGTGAAATCACAATTGCCGAATCAAAGCATCCAAATCGGAAGAATAATGTTCCAATCGAAACATCTGTTTTTGTCTGAACCGTTAAAACGTCATGTTCCTTTAAAGCACAGGCCGTCAATAACTTCTGATCATGTGCATAAAGTGCATTCATTTCAGCAGCATTCTTTTCAAATCGACAGGATCTGGTTAAGTCCTTTGCATCTTGCTGTTCTTCATTCTCTGCAAAGCCAACCCTTCCGATCGAGAAAACAAGCAAGCTCAATATCAGTATAATAATTCTAAAAAGTAATCTTGTTTTCATACAACCTTATTACCTGCCTTAGATTTTTATTTATTATACAGATATTTCCAAAGAATAACAAGAGGATATTGACAACTTGCATTTCGTGCGGGTAAAATGAGGAAAAAAGTCGTTTTGTGAGAAGCCATGGAAAAGAAACGCTTGTTGTTCCCCATTGGTGTAGTTTTTATCTGCCTTCTGCTTGTGGGCGGATTTGTTTGGTTGCAGCTGTCCGGTCAAAAGCGTGCGCTGAATGCTGCCGACCGGTTGCTTGCTTCCGGCCGGTCTGAACAAGCTCTTTCCGCATATGCGGCGCTGCTGCAAAAGAACGCCATCAGCTTTCTTCCGATCGGTCACGATCTTATAGAATGTGCCGAACAGGGTGTGCTGCATGCTACGGATGCCATTTTGGAAACGCCTGAAGGTGCAAAGCAGCTGATCGATCAGGATCTTCTTGGAACAATCCGTTCACAAGCCACGCATCCCGCCGTATCGGAATCGTTCTTTGCACAGCTTCATCGCCGTACAATTCTCGCCGAAGCTGCCATCGCCGGAGCTGCCGGGGATTTTGAGCAGGCCTATGAGCTGCTGCATCTTCCTGCGATGGAGCAAAGCATCTCAGAGCTTGTCGAAACAGAGGCCTCCAGCGCACGGGACAAGCAGCTCGAAGCACAGGCCTGGGCCGCACTGAATGATTTCCGGTTTTCCGAGGCCGAGCAAATTGCCGCAGGTATTTCGGACGATCTTCTTCGTGATGCGCTGCTCGCCCGGCTGAAGGATGTTTGGCCGCGTAAGCTTTCCCAGCTGCACGAGCAAAAGGCCGATTCGTTGTGTGCAGGAGCATGGTACTCGCTCCTTCTTGATCCTTCCCCTCGTCTATCCGGCGACGCGCGCTATGCGGCGCTGGACTTTTCCGGTGCAGATGCGGTCTTCGGCGGTGCATTTTCGTTCGCCGCCATAAAAAACGGGCATGTGTCCTTGCTCGGAGATACGCTCGGGGCCGCGAAGGCGGCAAGTGAAATCACCGATGCGGTTGCCGTTGACGTCGGATTAAACCATGCGGCTGTACTGCATGCGGATGGAACGGCGCAGGTCCTTGGCGCACGGCAATACCGAAGAGGGCTGGTTGATACATGGTCAGACCTTCGGGCCGTTGCTGCCGGAGGCTTCCATACGGTAGGTCTGACTGCCGGCGGCGCAGTCGTTGCAACCGGTCTGAATCTGGACGGGCAGTGCAACGTTTCGAACTGGAACCAGGTCATCGCAATCGACGCAGGCCTCAATCACACGGCGGCGCTTAAAGCGGACGGCACGGTCGTTGCGGTCGGCAACAATCGTTACGGGCAATGCAACGTCTCCGGATGGCGCAATATCATCGATGTACGCTGTGGAGCGAATTTTACGCTCGGCTTGACCGCCGATTTTACGGTCCTCGCCGTCGGAGACAATGCATGCGGGCAGTGCAATGTTTCCGAATGGCGTGACATCGTAGCGATCGACGCAGGGGTATGGCATACGATCGGCCTGTGCGCCGACGGACATATTGTTTCAACCGGTGCCAACGAACACGGGCAATGCGCGCTTGCCGACAATGCAGGCGATGCCCCCGTTTCCGAATCCGAATCCATCTATGTAGGGGATGACAACGACGGTCCGTGGTTCTTCTGCAACGGCGACGGCTGCGTCATTGCTGCGATGGATGAAGAAGCACACGTTCTGACGACGCGCGCGGACCTGATCTGCACCGCGGGCATTTCGCCGGTCGGCATCCTGTCCGGCGGCGGCACGCGCCCCTCTCTTTCCGTTACGCCGATCCGACTGGCGAAAGAAAACCGCGCGGTGCTTGCGCTGACCGGCGACTACTTCACCTTTGCCTATAACCGTGACGGATTGCAGATCCGGCGGGGCACGGTCTTTAAGGAAGAAAAAGACGAATGCGGATTCGCGTTCTATACGGACGGTTCGATGCGGATCGTCGATCCCAAAGAAGAAACCGAAAACGGATTTCTTTCCCTAG
>JAUMVL010000009.1 GCA_030530185.1 Clostridia bacterium
TATCGTCCGACCGGTTATTTCTACGATATTGCCAAAGTGTTCAAGCCGTACGTCGACAAGGGCGAAATGCAGCTTCTGAAAGGTTACGGTCAGGTCAAGGCAAACGTGGTCGACTGCCCGGACTTCGCCCAATTCATCGTCGATCACATGACCGATACGAACGTTTCCTACAACGTCGGCGGTCAGGAGACCTATACCTATGAGGAGATGGCAAAGATGTGCTTTGACGCCGCCGGCAAACCCTGCAAGATCAAGTGGGCGCCGATCTGGCTGTTCGGCATCCTTGCAAATCTGCCGAAGATCAAAAAGGCCGGCAAGCACGACATCATTCTGTTCTCGCGCTGGACATTGAGCCATGACCTTGTCGGTGATACAAAGGTCGGCGACAAGAGCTTTGCAGAATACATCAAGGGCTACTTCGGTAAGGAGGCATAACCATGGGTTGGGGCTATCTCGGCATTATCCTGGCCGTATGTGCGGTCTGCTGCGCATGCGGTTTCAAGAAGTTCGTCTGGTTTCTGTCCATCGGCTACGGCTTTGCGATTGCGGGCGGCGGCATCACGATTTGGATTCTCACGCTTGCCAACGGCTGGGGCGGCCCCGTCGTATGGCTTTGTGTCGTACAGGCGCTGCTGTTTGCGGCCTACGGCGCACGGCTTTCGGGCTTTCTGCTCTACCGTGAACTGAAGAACAAGGCATACGCCAAGACGCTGAACGAAGACGCCGGCGGCGATAAGAAGATGCCCGTCTTTGTGCTTGCGGCGATCTGGATCTTCGTTTCGATCCTCTACACTGCGCAGGTCAGCCCCATGTTCTTTCGCTACTTCAACGGACGAACCGACATCGTCCTTCCGCTGATCGGCATGGTGATCTCGGTACTCGGTCTGTGTCTCGAAGCGCTTGCAGACAAGCAGAAATCCGATCAGAAGAAAGTGAATCCGAAAATGGTGGCAACCCAGGGGCTGTATAAATTCGTTCGCTGCCCCAACTATCTCGGAGAGATCACGTTTTGGATCGGCGTCTTTGTGTCGGGCATCACCGCGTATGCGAACGCCGGTCAATGGATCATGGCGATCCTTGCGCTGATTGCGATCGTATTCATCATGTTCAACGGCGCACAGCGCCTTGAAAAGCGTCAAAACGAACGTTACGGCAAAGACAAAACGTATCGGGCATACGTCAATTCTACGCCGATCATTCTGCCGTTCATTCCGCTGTACCATCTGAATAAGCCGGAAAAGAGGGTCAAGTAACATGGAAGCCGTCAAGGAATTTACCATCCCGATGGCGCTTGTGGACTTTGTTCCGGTCCTTCTGTTCGCGATTGCGGCAATCCTTTTGCAGCGCGATCTGTACAACAAAATGAGCAAGGGCGCGTTCGCTCTGTTTGCCGCCGGCACGATCGACGTGATCGCTGCAGGCGCCCTGAAGGCGCTTTATAAGCTTCTGTACGCTGCGGATGTCTGCGACTTTACGCCGCTGAACGCCATGTTCTTCCCCGTCCAGTCGATCGGCTTTCTGCTTGCGGGTATCGGCATTCTTGCAATGCTCGTCCATAAGCAGGGCGAAACGCTCCCGGCCGTCGCTGCGGCGCCTGCTGCCTTTTCCGGCACGTTCGTATTCGTCACGCTGATGGTTGCGGGGCTCGGCTGCATGGACTTCGGCCTTTGCACGATTGCCAAGAAGCTGAAAAAGCCCGCTGCGATTGCGCTGCTTTGCGTATCGTTCGTGCTCTGTCTCGGTATGGGATACCTTTCGAGCAAGAATTTTGAAAATGCTTCGATGAACTGGATTGCGGAGGGCGTTAACGTCTGCGGGCAGCTGTGCTTTTTGCTGGCAGCCTGCTTGATGCACAAAGCCGGGTTGAAGGAACTGAAACTGCAATGACCGAGAAATTGCTTTTGACGCTCGCCAAGTCCTACCCCTTTACCGAGCGGGACGCCGGGGAATTCCGTTCGCTCAAAGCCAGCGGTATAACCTTCTCCGTCCGAAGCTATACGGCAAAGGGATTGGGGCATGTTTCCGTCATGACCGCTTCGAGTTTTTTCGGACTGATGCGCATGGATACGCTGATCGTCAATCCGCTGGAACGAGATCTGCCGCTCTATTCGTATGACCGTGTACATGCGATGGGCAACGACACGCTGATCGTCGAACTCTATGACACGCTGCTCGGTTCGGTTGACCTCGGCAAGGTGCGCTCCGTAAAAGATGCGTTCGCCGATCTGCCCGATCATCCGCTCGGAGCGCATTGGTATGACGACATCAAGCTGCCGGAAAGCGTTTCCAAAAAGGGCAAAAAAGCCGAAACGCCGCGGTTTGACACGCTGACCGAACAGCATTTTACTGCGCTGCTCGCCTGTGCGCCGGATCGTCTCTGCGATCAGAATGCAAAGCGCGAAAAGGCATCCGTCTATGTCGAAGGGCTTTTGACCCACGGCGGTCCATCGACCGATACATTCTTAAAAGCACTCGGGCGTGAAAAGACGGAACGCCTGTTCCGCACGGTTCTGTTCGGCACCGAAGTGTAACCCGAATACCTCCCAAAAGCAAGGCCTTTTCCGATGGACCTTGCTTTTTTATTGTCGAAAACGGTGCAGCGGCCCTGCCGGGATTGTCTCTGCGTATGCCGGACATCAAAAGTGCTCCCCCGCCGCCAGGATCCGTCACGATCTTGGTTCTTTTGCATGAAATCCGGTTTTTTCGGTTGCGTCCGCACCGATTATCTGTTAAACTGTAAAGATGGAAACAGGAATACAGGAAAAGGAATTTACCGCATGAAAATTATCGAACTGAAGGAAACGATCACTGCCTCCAACGACCGCGATGCCGAAGTGCTGCGCGGCGAACTGAAGGTGCAGGGAACCCTGCTCGTCAACCTGATGGCCTCCCCGGGCGCAGGCAAAACGACGCTGCTGGAGCGCACGATCCGCGATCTCGGACAAAAGTACCGCATCGCAGTGATGGAGGCCGATGTAGACTCCGACGTGGATGCGAAGCGGATCGAGCTGCTCGGCGCCAAGGCTGTACAGGCGCACACCGGCGGCATGTGTCATATGGACGCCGGCATGACAAGAAGAGCGCTTGACGAGCTCGATGCGCCGGAAAGCGATCTGGTCGTCCTTGAAAACGTCGGCAATCTGATCTGCCCCGCCGAGTTCGACACCGGCGCCGGTAAATGCGTGATGCTGCTCTCCGTTCCCGAAGGTGACGACAAGCCGTTAAAGTACCCCCTCATGTTCTCGACGAGCGACGCGCTTCTGATTACCAAGATCGACGTATTGCCGTACTTTGATTTCGATATCGAAGCCTGCAAAGCGCGCGCAAAGAAGCTGAACCCGAACATTGCAATCTTCACGGTTTCGTCCAAAACGGGCGAAGGCATGGAGGAATGGGAAGCATGGCTGTCCGATGCGATCGACAGCTGGAAGAAATAAACAGGGCCATAAAAAAGCGAAGGAGAAATATTATGCCGGAAACCTACGACAAAAATCCACGCACGCAATCCCAATATGACGGCGAAGCGGTGCTGCATAAAAAGTATGCAGAACTCGGCCGCCGCATTACGGACAACGTCGGGCACAAACTGAAGGGATTGAAAACGACCGACGAAGAATACTGGGGCCTCCGTGAAGTCCTTACCGAGAAGGAAGTGGACATCGCACTTTCGATGAAACAGCGCCAGTGGTACACTTACGAGGAACTCTACGAAAAGAACAAGGTGACGATGGACGCCGAAACTTTCCGTCAAACGCTCGATCTTCTTTGCGTACACGGCTTTGTCGAGTACGACTACGGCGATCATTACGACGACAACGGCCCGATCCCGGGCGCACCGAAAGAAAAGCGCTATCGCACGAGCTACTTTGTCCCCGGCAGCGCGGAGCTGTTCAATTCCTCTGTCTCCCGCATCGAAAAGAATCCGCCGGTTGCGAAGATGTTTGAACGCATGACGTTCCTTCCGCTCGAACATATCACCTCGATGGTCCCGCCGGGAGGCAACGGCATCGGTATGCACGTCATCCCGGTCGAAAAAGAAGTCAGCGCAAACCGTGAAGCGGTCAAGCTTGAAAAGATCTCTTACTGGCTCCAAAAATACGACGGACACATCTCCGCAGGTATTTGCTCGTGCCGCGCGTCGCGTGCGATGCTCGGCGAAGGCTGCACCGACGACGAGAACGACTGGTGCATCCAGATCGGCGATATGGCGGACTATACGGTCGAGACCGGCCGCGCTCACTATATTACAAAAGAGGAAGCGCTCGAGATTCTGAAGCGTGCCGAGGAAAACGGCTATGTGCACCAGATCACGAACATTGACGGCGAGGATCACATCTTCGATATCTGCAACTGCAACGTCAAAATCTGCAACGCACTGCGCACCTCGCTGCTGTACAACACGCCCAACATGTCCAAGAGCGCCTATACCGCAAGCGTCAAGAAGGAGAACTGCGTCGCGTGCGGCCGCTGCGTCGAGATCTGTCCGGCCGGTGCTCTGAAGCTCGGTCAGAAGCTCTGCACCAAGGACGGCAAGGAAATCGAATACCCGAAGTCGGTCCTGCCGGATCGCATCCGTTGGGGCAAATATGCATGGGACGAAAATTACCGCGATACCGCCCGCGTCAACACACATAAGACGGGCACTGCGCCTTGCAAAACCGCCTGCCCCGCCCATGTCCCGATTCAAGGCTATCTGAAGATGGCCAAAGAAGGCCGCTATGAGGAAGCGCTCGCCTTGATCAAGCGTGAAAACCCGTTCCCCGCGATCTGCGGTCGGGTCTGCAACAAGCGCTGTGAAGACGCCTGCACGCGCGGCACGATCGACCAGCCGGTTGCGATCGACGACGTCAAGAAGTTCTTGGCCGAGCGCGATCTGCATGCCGAAACACGCTATGTTCCGAAGAAGATCATCAACAACCTGACCGGCGAATGGCCGCAGAAGATCGCTATCATCGGCGCCGGCCCGGCAGGCCTTTCTGCCGCGTATTATCTCGGGACAATGGGTTACCGTCCGACCGTGTTTGAAAAGAACAAAAAGCCCGGCGGCATGATGACCTATGGCATTCCGTCGTTTAAGCTTGAAAAGGATGTCATCGATGCGGAAATCGACGTGATCCGCGCGCTCGGCGTCGAGGTCCGCTGCGGTGTCGAGGTCGGCAAGGACGTCACGATCGAAGAGCTCAAAAAGCAGGGCTATGAAGCATTCTACATCGCGATCGGCTGTCAGGGCGGAAAGCTCCCCGGCATTCCGAACGAGACCGCTGAGGGGACGGAGATCGCCGTCAGCTTCCTCGAGAAGGCTCTTGGCGACAACAGCCGCAAGCTCGAAGGCGACGTCGTGGTCATCGGCGGCGGCAATGTTGCGATCGACTGTGCTCGCACCGCGCACCGCTTCGGCGCCGGCAGCGTTTCGATGTTCTGTCTCGAATCGCGCGAAACCATGCCTGCCTCCCCCGAGGAGATTCGCGAAGCCGAAGAAGAAAACGTCGCAATTCATCCGTCCTGGGGGCCCAAGGAGGTGCTGGTGGATGAAGCCGGCAAGGTCAAGGGCATCGTCTTAAAGCGCTGTGTTTCGACGATTGACCCCGAGACCGGCAAATTCAACCCGCGCTATGACGAGAGCGAGACGATAACCGTCGAGGCCAAGACGATCGTATTCGCAATCGGTCAGGCGATCGAATGGGGCAAGCTCTTAGAGGGCACGAATGTCAAATTCTGGCACGGCAACTACCCCGTTGCGGACAAATTCACCTACCAGACGGACGATCCGGCAATCTTCGTCGGCGGCGATGTATTTACCGGTCCGAAGTTTGTAATCGACGCGATCGGTCAGGGTCACGAAGCAGCCGAATCGCTCGCGCGGTTCGTCTCCAGGAACAACGTCAACCAGACGCTCGGTCGCGATCGCCGCTATTTCAAAGAGCTCGATAAGAACAACATTGCAATCGACTCGTACGACCATGCACAGCGTCAGGTTCCGGCAGTGGATCCGTCGATCGATGCCAAGAATTCCTTCAAGGATCCGCGACTGACGCTCACCGAGGAGCAAGTCAAGATCGAAACCTCCCGCTGCCTCGGCTGCGGCGCGACGATCGTGGATGCCAACAAGTGCATCGGCTGCGGCCTTTGCACCACGCGCTGCGAATTTGATGCGATTCATCTGCTGCGTGATCATCCCGCAAACTCGACGATGCGCCGTGCGGAAGATAAGGTCGCCGGACTCGCCGGCTATGCGATCCCGCGCGCATTCAAAATCCTGCTGCACAGCGGTTCCGAAGAGGCAAAGATGATGCGCCAGAAGAAGAAAGAGTATGACCGCGCAACCAAGGAATTCCACAAGACGCATCCGCACACGGGCAATGCTGTGGACATTTCCACGCTGATGGACGACTGATATGCATGAAATGGGAATCATTCTGCACCTCGCCAAAACGCTTGACGAGACGTGTGAGGAGCAGAACCTCAAGCGTATCGGAAAAGTAGTCCTGCAAGTCGGTGAGGTTTCCGGCATCCTGACGGATTACTTCGTTGACTGTTGGAATTATTTTCGCAAGCGCCACCCGAAGCTCGAAGATGCGGAGCTCGAAATCGAAACGATCCCCGCGTTCACTTACTGCGATTCCTGCGGCAGGACCTACCCCACCGTGAAATTCGGGCGCGAATGTCCCTATTGTCACAGCGGCGAAACGTGGCTGGTACGCGGCAATGAGTGCGTCATTAAGGAAATCGAGGCCGAGGACAATGACTCCGCGCCGGATACAACGGACGCCCAAAAGGGCGAATCGTGAGCAAATCGCTCGCAAATTGCAACTGCAAATCGAAAATGGCTGCACCAAACGATGATTGCAGCCATTTTCTTTCTTTACAAAACGAAGCAAATCATATAAAATAGAAAGGTAAGGGTAAATCTACCCTACAACCTTTTCAAAAATGCAATTCGCAAGGAGGAAACCCTATGTATCCAAACATTCCGGACGTTAAACTCGGTATCGTTGCGGTTTCGCGCGACTGCTTCCCGATCGGTCTGTCCACACAGAGAAGAAAGAACATCGTTGCAGCTTATCCCGGCGACCTTTACGAATGCCCTGTTACCGTTGAAAACGAGCTCGATATGCAAAAGGCCGTTGCCGATGTGAAGGCTAACGGCTGCAACGCGCTCGTCGTATTCCTTGGCAACTTCGGCCCCGAGACGCCGGAAACGCTGATCGCAAAGCACTTCGACGGCCCCTGCATGTTCGTTGCGGCAGCGGAAGGCGACGGCGATCTGATCAACGGACGCGGCGACGCCTACTGCGGCATGCTGAACTGCTCGTATAACCTCGGTATGCGTCATCTTATGGGCTACATCCCCGAATATCCCGTCGGCACGGCGGACGATATTGCAAACATGATTGCAGACTTCGTCCCGGTTGCCCGCGCAGTGATCGGCGTCAAGAACCTCAAGATCATCACCTTCGGTCCCCGTCCGCAGGACTTCTTTGCCTGCAACGCCCCGATTAAGGGCCTGTACAACATCGGCGTCGAGATCGAAGAAAACTCCGAGCTCGATCTGCTCGTTTCCTATCGTGAGCATGCCGGTGATCCGCGCATTGAAGAAGTCTGCAAGGACATGGCCGAAGAGCTCGGCGTTTCTGGCAACAACTATCCCGAGCTTTTGCCGCGCATGGCGCAGTTTGAACTGACGCTTTTAGATTGGGCCGAAAACCACAAGGGCGACAGAAAGTACGTCGCGTTTGCGGACAAGTGCTGGCCGGCGTTCCCGAAGGAATTCGGCTTTGAGCCGTGCTTTGTTAACTCCCGACTTGCCTCTCGCGGCATTCCGGTCGCCTGCGAAGTCGATATTTACGGTGCACTCTCCGAGTACATTGGCGCCTGCGTCTCCGGCGACGCGGTCACCCTGCTCGACATCAACAACAGCGTTCCCAAGCAGATGTGGGAAGCGCACATTCAGCATCGGTTCGACTACAAGCTCACCGATACGTTCATGGGCTTCCATTGCGGCAACACGCCGAGCTGCAAGATGTGTGCCGACCGTGCGGTCAAGTACCAGCTGATCCAGCATCGCCTTTTAGAGCCGGAAGGCTCCGAGCCCGACTTTACACGCGGCACGCTCGAAGGTGACATTGCATCGGGTGATATCACGTTCTATCGTCTCCAGTGCGATTCCGAGGGCAACCTCCGGTCATACATTGCCGAGGGCGAGGTGCTTCCGGTGGCCACGACGAGCTTTGGCGGCATCGGCGTATTCGCCATTCACGAGATGGGCCGGTTCTATCGGCACGTCCTGATTCAGAAGCGGTACCCGCATCACGGCGCGGTCGCGTTCGGACATCATGGCAAGGCGCTGTTCGAGGTCTTCAAATTCCTCGGCGTACAGGACATCGCCTGGAACCAGCCGAAATCCCTGCCCTATCCCACCGAAAACCCGTGGGCATAACCGATTCCGTTTGAATCCGTACGGGAGAGCCTTTCGCTCTCCCGTTTTGCTGTTCTCGGCATACCCCGTATGCTGATTTGATATATTCTATAAACATATTTTACTTGTACCGTATCGAAAAATCCCGTATAATGGGTAAGGAACAGGGATTTTTGCTTCTATTCCGACGGCCGAACTGATTGGGCCGCATTATTTTTCCGACCATCGAAAGGAGATTTTTCAACATGGAAGCAACAAGACGGGTTGGTACGGTTTCTCGCGGGATTCGTTGCCCGATCATCCGGCAGGGCGACAATCTTGCCGCGATCGTGGCAGAAAGCGTTCTGGAAGCCGCAAAGAGCGACGGGTTCGGCATTCGTGATCGCGACGTCATCGCCGTCACCGAGTCGGTCGTCGCGCGGGCACAGGGCAATTATGCAACCGTGAACGATATCGCAGCGGACGTAAGGAAGAAGCTCGGCGGCGAAACAATCGGCGTTATCTTCCCGATCCTCTCCCGCAATCGCTTTGCGATCTGCCTCCGCGGCATTGCCAAGGGTGCCAAGAAGGTCGTTCTGCAGCTCAGTTATCCGTCCGACGAAGTCGGCAACGAGCTGGTGAGTCTCGATAAGCTGGATGAAGCCGGTGTCAATCCGTATTCCGATGTCCTGACGCTCGCAAAATACCGTGAGCTGTTCGGCGTCAACCGTCATCCGTTTACGAACGTGGATTACGTCGAATACTACGGCAACCTCATCAAGGAAAGCGGTGCAGATGTGGAGATCATCTTCGCAAACAATCCGCGCGCGATCCTTTCGTACACCGATGCCGTTCTTGCCTGCGACATTCACACCCGTGCAAGAACGAAGCGGATTTTGAAAGCTGCCGGCGCGCGTATCGTCTGTGGCCTCGATGACATTCTCTCCGCCCCGATCCACGGCAGCGGCTACAACGAAACCTGCGGCCTCTTGGGCTCCAATAAGTCCACCGAGGACACGATCAAGCTGTTCCCTCGCGATTGCATGCCCGTGGTGCTCGACATTCAACGTCGAATCAAGGATGCAACCGGCAAAAACGTCGAAGTCATGATCTATGGCGACGGTGCGTTCAAAGATCCGCAGGGCAAGATCTGGGAGCTGGCGGATCCGATGGTCTCCCCGGCCTATACGAGCGGCCTGATCGGCACGCCGAGTGAACTGAAGCTCAAGTACCTTGCCGACAACGATTACAAGGAGTTGTCCGGCGAAGAACTGCGTGAAGCAATCTCCGAGAGCATCCGCAAGAAGGATCGCGATCTGTTCGGCAAAATGGTCTCCGAAGGCACGACGCCGCGTCAGCTGACCGACTTGATCGGCTCGCTGTGCGATCTGACCTCCGGTTCCGGCGACAAGGGAACCCCCGTCGTCCTCGTGCAGGGTTATTTCGATAACTACACGAACTAAAACGAAAAGCTGCCTCGCGGCAGCTTTTTTGTATCAAAAAGGCGTACCGGACGGTACGCCTTTTTGATGCTTTGCTTTACGCGGCAGGATCAAGCGCAGCTTCGGGCGCTGCGCCGGTACGAGCAAGGTAATCTCCTGCCGTTTCAAACGCGTCGAGCAAACTGCGATACACCGTATAGGTGGCATCGGCCTGATCTTCCTGTGCGAGCAAGAGCATGATATACAGATGGGAATCGGCGCTCCATGCAGTCAGATCCATCTTCACGGTGATGCCGGATACTTCCGCCGTTCCGCTGCAGGTACGTGCAGCATACTTTTCTCCGGCCAGTCCGTCGGTAATTTCGGAGAAGCTGCTTTCTCTCTCCTCACTCGAAAACTATCCCTGCAGCATTTCCAGCATCATATCGATCAACTCGGGTGTCAGCGCCATGCCGAGGACAGATGCATCCTGCGACATCATAGAAATCACCGCGAGCGTCTCCACGTCATCGGACTTGGTAAATGACACCCTCTGCTCATCCATTTCGTATGAATACGATGCATCGGAAAGACGCAGTGCGAAGTTGAGCTAGTCGGCAGGGCTGTAAACGACGGTCTCGGTCAACGGATAGAACAGCTTCAAGATATCATCGGTCGCATCACTGACGAAGCTGCTGACGCAGACAAACGCCATATAATCGCCGCAGCGAATGCAGGCTTCCTTCTGATATGCATCCACTCCGTAGATCTTGCTTGTAATAACGATGCCCGGATGCAGATCGGTTCCAAGCGGAATCTGCGCACTCTCGGCCTTCACATCCGAGAAACCGACGTTTTCCAGCATGGAGGGCAGCATCGGAAGCATTGCCTCCACCAGTTGATCCACCGTAAACAGGGATGCCGCAGCGCCGTAATTCTTTTCAATGTCCTGAAATGTTACCGTGATGCTTTGCAGGTTGTCCGCGCTCGATGCGGAAAACTCGATAAACGAGCCGCCCTGTCGAATCAATTCCTGTACATCGGCAGAGACGAGCGATTCTCCGATATTGTTCATCGCCGCAATGGCAGCCGCATCGGCAATCGTCCATCCCTCGAGCTTACAGCCATAACCCAGCGTTGTATTTTCATAAACATCGCCGCTGACTGTGCCCAGCGTCAGAAGACCTTCCTTCCAAATCGGTTCCGAAGTCGGTTCTGCAGTGGGATCATCGTCTGCCAGAATCGGCCGTCCTGCACCGACTGTGCAAATCAGCAGCAGCGCTGCCAGCAATAGACCGGTAATTTTTTTCATAATCGGGGCTCCTCTCATAAACACTCACAGATATCGTACCATACCGTTCGCTCTGCCGTCAAGTCAGAACCGTAACTTCAGCCGTAATTTGCTCCCCGTTTTTTAAAAAGAAAAGCAGCAAAGCGTCTGCTTTGCCGCATGGTTTCAGGTGTTGTCTTTCAGCCCTTCAGGCCGCGTGCCTGCCGGTCCATATCCTCGACGACGATATCATAAATCTCCCCGAGGGAAGCGCAATATTCGAGCACCTTCCACGGCTCGTTGGTATGATAGTGGATCTTAATCATCTCCGAAAAGCCGACCGCAAGCAGGCTGTCCCCGACAAAATGCTCGGTAATGTAATCGTTGATCGCATCCTCATCAAGGTCGTGGCCATCGATCAAAAGCTGCGTGTCATAACGATATTCAATGGATTGTTCGCTCATACTCTTTCTCCTTCATTACAATATCGGGATTATACCATATCCCTCCGGATTTGCACACCCCTGCAAAAATCTTTTTTGCAAAGAGGCCTGCGCTATCGTTCGGTCAGGTCCGCATAGACGGCATTTGCCGCGCGCAAATAGTCGTCCGGCCTCAGCTCTATCTGGCAGCCGATTCGCCCTGCGGAAACATAGATCTTCTCAAAAAGCATCGCGCTTTCGTCGAGCCGGGTTGCGAATGTTTTTTTCATGCCGATTGCCGTGCAGCCGCCCCGCACATATCCGGTCAACGGGAACAATTCCTTTTGCGGAATCATCTGAACGGACTTTACACCGACCGAACGCGCGCATTTTTTGAGATCGAGCGTCTCGTCGATCGGAATCACGAAGACATAGTGCTCGCGGTCGTTGCCGACCGTCACCAGCGTTTTGAACACCTGTTCATGGTCGAGCCCGAGCCGGTCCGCCGTTTCGCATGCATCCGTGAATTCGTCGGCCTCATATTCCGCATGCTCGTATGCGATCCCGAGCCGGTCGAGAATGCGCATCGCATTTGTCTTCACTTGTTTGGACATTCTTGCGCTCCTCTCCTGTTCTATCGAATCCGCAGGCTCTCTCCGCCATGCAAAACCTGCGTCAGCATCCCGTTTTCGATCCGGTATGCCGCTCCGAAAATCCATTCGCCCATCCCGTCGCCGTACAGATAGCCGCCGTCCTCAATTGCATAAAAGCAACGACCATAACTGTCCGGATAGGTAATGTCTTCATAGACGCGTAAACCGTCGAGGATATCATCCCGATAGGCTTGATAATGCGGCAGCAGGATTGTTTCGGTCAGTCCAAGTCCCGGCAAAAAGCGTACATAACTTGGATCGATCGCCTCCCCCGGCTCCTCCGGCTGCGCATAGACGATTTGGGCACAGTTCATCGATCCCGCGCTGATCCCGATCAGCGTGCCGTCAAATGTCTTGAGCAATTCCTTCAGCCGAATCTGTTTGAAAAAGCGGTTCTGCGTCGGAACGTGTCCGCCCGAAAGCACAATCAAGTTCGATCGATCCAGCAATTCTTTTGCCCGATCCGCGTTCTGTCCGTCCAAAAATTCATACGACGCGACCGAAAAGCCGGCATTTTCAAAGCCCGCTTTGATTTCATTTCCAAAGAACATCGTCCGCTCATGCGCATTCGGGTCCGAGCAAATCAACAGGCCCCGTATCGGATCCGGCAATGCGGCGTGCAGTCGTTCCATTAGGCCGTTGGAAGGATCGATTTCGGGTTTTCCGTAAAAGCAAAGACTGCTTGTCAAAAAATACCGCATGGCGCCTCCTGCCCCAAAAGCCGCTGCATCATCAGCGCCGCAAAGACGGCAGCATTGAGCGACTCGGCACGGCCGCGCATCGGCATCCGATACAAACTGCACAGAGCTGCGACCGCATCGGATACGCCGTTGCCCTCATTGCCCACAACCAGTACAACATCCTCCCCGTGCGGCGGAAGCACGGATTCCCCTCCAAGGTGTCCGCAGATGCACGCATAGCCCTGCTGCTTCAGACGCGGCAGCTCCGCAGTGAGGTCGCCGATCCACACCGGCAGGTGATACGTCGAACCCATTGCCGCACGCAGGGCCTTTGGCGAATACGGATCGACCGAATCAGGTGAAAGCAAAATTCCGCTTGCGCCGAGCGCGTCGGCCGTTCGCGCAATCGTCCCAAGATTGCCCGGATCCTGCAGCCGGTCGAGCGCGACAATCAGCCCATGCGGATAGGTTGTCGGGCACACCGTTGACGGCGTACGCACGACGGCACACAGCGATTGCGGCGTTTTTTGCGTGCTGATCGCCTCCATGACGGACGGTGAAACCGGAACGACTTCGTACCCCTTCGGCACATCGGCATCAAAAAGCGCGTAAATTGTTTCGATCTCGGCGCCGGAAAGCGCAGCGTCGCGCACGAGCTTGTCCCCCTCGATCAGGTGCAAACCCGTGCGTTCCCGTTCCTTATGCTGCTGCAAGGCGCGCACCGCCTTGATGCGCTCATTGGTTCGTGATGAAATCATAAATTTTTCGGTATGACAAAAAACCACCATGCGGTGGTTTCTGTGTATGAAAACAAATCAGTTGCTGCGTGCAACCTTACCGGAACGCAGGCAACGCGTGCAGACGCTCATCTTCTGCGTCTTGCCATCGACGACAACATGAACGGTCTGGATATTCGGTGCCCAACTCCGCTTGGTCTTGCGGTTGGAATGGCTGACCAGATTACCGGACATGACGCCCTTCTTGCAGACTTCACAGAACTTACCCATTCAGTCCACCTCCTTGCTAAAACTCGAACATTGCAATATTACCACACGATTGCGTACAATGCAAGTGTTTTTTTCATTATTTCATCCCAAAAAATGCATTTTGCCGCAACGCCTCATACAAAACGATCGCGGCGGCATTGGACAGGTTTAAGGAGCGCTGTCCGTCTCCCATCGGGATGCGGATTGCCTCGTCGTCGTGCGCGGCAAGCAACGGTTTCGGAAGGCCCGCCGTTTCCTTCCCAAATACCAGAAAATCGCCATCAATGAAGCGTACCTCGTCATAGCGGTGGTGGGCGTGCGTCGAACAATAGAAATAGCGCGCGTCTGGAAACTGTGCCCACAGATCCTCGATGCTGTCGTGATAATACAGGGTCAGATATTGCCAATAATCGAGCCCCGCACGCTTTAGTGCCTTATCGTCCGTTGAAAAGCCGAGCGGGCGCACCAAATGCAGCGCCGTATTCGTAATCGCACAGGTGCGAGAGATATTCCCCGTATTGCTCGGGATTTCCGGTTCTACCAAAACAATATGCAGCATAGTCGATTCCTCCATTAGAATATTGTAACATATTTGCAATCAAAATGCAAAATCTGTAAAAAACAATAAAAATGCAGTTGTCGTTTCAGATGGAATTTGCTATAATACACGCATGGTGAACGAATCTCAATCCGACCGTTCCCGTCGTAACGAGTCCGTCGATTATCTGAACGACCGTCCGCGCAGCACCCGGCCCTCCGGTACGGCTGCCAAGCAGGAAAAAAGCTCTGCGCCGATCCGCAAAACCGGTACCGCACGCACCGCCTCGTCGTCCAAATCCGCAAGCTCGTCTGCCCGCTCCGGTGCGGGAACCGGGACGAAACGTCGGCTCAGCAAGAAGAAACGACAACAACGCCGCATGCTTGTGTTTGCGGTGCTGTTTTTGCTGTTCGCTGTCATCGTACTGGTTACTGCGATCGTGCTTGCCGCCACTCTGAAAAATGGCGGCTGCAGCCGCACGCAAACCGGTTCCAATCCAAACGCACCGATCACTGCCGATGCGTCCCCGCTGTCTACCCCTGTTCCGAGCATTCTGCCGGTATCCGACGAAACGCTGATCGAGCAGGACGTGAGCGTCAACGGCATTTCTCTGCGCGGGAAAACCGTCGGCAATGCAAGACAGCTTCTTATGCAGGGCCTTTCGGAACTGATGCACAGTCTGAACGTCAAGGTGATTGTCGATCAATATTCCATGGTGCTCACCGATGAGAAAATCGGCATGGATTACGACGAGGATGCGCTCGAGGAGGTGCTGGTCTCCGCAGCAAATGCGACCGGACATACCGAGCTGTCGATCCCGCTGACGCACGACGAAACCCTTCTGCGCACATCGCTTGCCGAACTGAACGATCAACTGCCCAACCATGCAACCAACGCCAAGGCCGAGGTGCTTTGGAAACAGAACAAGATCAAATCGAGCGGTGAAATCTATGTCCAGCCATACTGGTCCTATACCGAGGGAACGAACGGCATGGCGGTCGATTCTGCCGATGTGCTGCGTCAGGTCAAAGAAGCGCTCGCAAGCGGGAATTTCTCCGCTGAGATCCGGCCGGAGGTCACAATTTCAGAACCCGCAATCACAGTCGAAATGCTGAAAAAACAGACGACTTTGCTCGGTGAATGTGTCACAACCTACTATTTTACGGGCACGAGCAGCACCAACGAGGATATCAAGCTGAACCGCGAGAACCGCGACATCAACATCTCCAAAGCAGTAGATTTGATGAAGGTCATTCAGCTCGCACCCGGCAAACAGTTCAGCTACAACAAAAAGACCGGCAGTCGTACCGAAAAGAACGGCTGGGCGCTTGCAAACGCGATCTATCAGGGTTCGCATCGTCCGGAACCGGGCGGCGGCGTCTGTCAGCTTTCGACCACCATGTACAACGCGCTGCTCCTTGCGAATATTCGCATCGACTCGCGCCGCGCACATTCGATGCCTGTGGATTACGTTGACAAGGGTTGGGATGCGACCGTAGACGACAGCCATATCGACTTTAAATTTACGAACAACACCAAAGGCACGCTCTATATCTTCTGCTACATCACCAAAAACGCGAACAGCTCGCGCAAGAAGGACATCCATGTCGAGGTTTACGGCATGGCCTTCCCCGACGGTACAACGTATAAGAAACGGTCCGAGCTTGTCGAAGAACTGCCGATTCCCGAGGAAACCATAAAGGATAAGACGATGTTTGTCGGCGACAATCCCGTCGTCGAACGCGAAGGCAGCAAGGGTTGGATCGTGAATACGTTCATTGATCAGTATGTGAACGGAAAGCTCGTTAAAACCGTCTATTCCACGACGACGACATATGAACCGATCAGCAAAAAAATTCGCATCGGCACGAAGCCGGATCCGACACCATCCCCGACCGCAACCCCCAAGCCCACCAAAACGCCCAAGCCGGCCGATGAAGAAACTGCGCCGCCCGAAGGCGAAGAATGATAAAACCATCCATTGCCCTGCATTTGCGGGGCTTTTTTTCTGTCCGCAGATGAATGAAAAATCAGCCTGCATCGTTATATAAAAAAGCTTTCCATTGCGCTGGTTGTATGCTATACTGAATGACACAGGAGAACAGCCATGAAACGAACCTTAAAAACCAGTATTCTATTTTTACTGACCGTTCTGCTTGCGCTTAGCCTGTTCGGCTGCCGCAAGCAGGCGCAGCAGTCCGTCCCCACGCCGCAGCCAACGCACGCGCTCGATCTTTGGACTGCTCCGCCCGCAACGGATACGCCCGAACCGGCCGAGTCGCTGACCGCCGAGCCAATAACCGAGCCGGCGACCGAAACGCCAACGCCGGAACCGACCTTGGCGCCTACCGCCGTCCCGACCGCTTCCCTTACCGCAGCGCCGACCCCGAAGCCGACTAAAACGCCGCGGCCTACGGCGACGCCCGCGCCGATCGATGAAGACGGCGTTTATACGTCAAAAGATGACGTCGCGCTGTACCTGAACACTTACGGACACCTGCCGTCGAACTTTATCACCAAAAAGGAGGCGCAAGCGCTCGGCTGGTCGGGTGGGGGCCTTGAGCCTTATGCCCCGGGCAAATGTATCGGCGGCGATCGCTTCGGCAACTTTGAACGCTTACTGCCAACCAAAAAGGGTCGCACCTACTACGAATGTGACATTGACACGCTTGGCAAGCGCTCGTCGCGCGGTGCAAAGCGCATCATCTGGTCGAATGACGGCCTGATCTATTATACCGACGACCACTATGAATCCTTTACGCTGTTGTATGGAGGAGATTGACATATGCAGATCGTAACGCTGAACGGTGCCCGCATGACGAGCAAGCGGGACACGCATCTGTACCTTGCGCAGACATTGCGTTTTCCGGTTTACTATGGACGCAACCTTGATGCGCTGCACGACTGTTTAACCGAGTTTTGCGGCGATACCCTTGTAATCTTGCGCAACGTCCCCGTCATGCGAGCCGCGCTCGGCGACTACGGAGACGCTCTGATTGCCGTATTTGAGGACGCCGCTGAAGCAAGCGGCATGCGCTTTTTCATCGACCCGGCATAAAGCTTCCCCCTTTTGCTCCGCAATTGCGGAGCTTTTTCTTGTGGATTATGAAAGGCCTGTACGCGTTCAATCGACCGAGTTTTGTACACATAATGCTTTTTCCTGCAGAACGGGTCTGCGGCAAATCAACGGCTCTCAGCGTGTATCTTTATAAAAACGCATGCAATCCGAATGGATATTTTTGTATCAAAGCGGGGAACACTAACCGAAACAATGTAATTCTTTCGGAGGTACCATGTTTTCCCGTAAACAACGCATCATCCTGATTGCGGCCGGCAGCGTTGCCATACTGCTGTTGATCGGTCTGATCGCTTTGATCCGTTCCGAGCAGCTTGCAGCCGAACTGCATTCTACGCCTTCCCCGAGCGCAATTCCGCTGCCGACAGCGCGCATTACGCTGCGACCGACGGATATCCCGACACCCGACGCCGACACCGATCTATCAGCTGCCGCTTGTACCTTTCACGGACGAAATGCCGATCGACGAACAGTCCGACGCCGACCCGAACGATTTCCCGGATCCGTCCGATCCGCTTCCAAGTGACTTGCCCGCGCCCCTTGATCCCGCCGTCGCGCTGCCTAACAGCGGCGCGGCGGTTCCCGTTTTGGAGCAGTTTACACCGGCCGCACCGATCCCTATGCGGTTCGACAGCGCCGTGCGGGATTTTCTATTGGTCGGAACGCAAAGCGGCACCCCGACGGCATTGCTGCTCGCACGGCTCGCACCGCCGAACCTTTGGATCGTATCCATCCCATGTGAAGCGCTGTCCTGCACGTCAGCCGCGGAGATTCGTTCGATGCCTTTGCGTAAGGGGAAAACCGTGCAGGCCGAGGCGGTCCTCGATGAACTTTTGCAGCGCTTTGGGCTGTCGCAGCTCCATTCCATTACAATCGAGCTGAATTGTCTATGCGACATGCTCTCCGTTCTGCCGCCCGTTTCCTATGGAGAAGTGCAGCTCAATGGCGCGTACGCCAAGGCTGTGATGCAACAAAGCGGTACTGCTCGTGCCTATGGGATCGGTACACTCGGTGCGGGGCTTGCCGAACTTTTTTCCGAAATCTCGCCGTGGGAGTTGCCAAAGCTTCGTCCCATCACCAAGGGAAAAATTGAAACCGAACTGAATTTATTTGATCTGCTCGGTCTTGCCTCTGCCCTGCGCAAGGTTACGGATCGCTCGCTCGTGCTGCTGCCGACCAGCGGGCAGGGTAAAGAGCTTGCCTTTTGTCTGGAGGACGACGTGGTTCTGTTCAAAAAAACGTTTCAATGATGCGCCGTCCATGCATGAAAGTTTGCAAATAATGAGGTACTCTCCGAAAATTCTTATGAGAAATTTTGAAATATCAGTTGACAGATTTCGTGTCATTCGCTATAATAATCAATGCGCGTTAGCGTGCTTGGGAGCATAGCTCAGCTGGGAGAGCATCTGCCTTACAAGCAGGGGGTCACAGGTTCGAGCCC
>JAUMVL010000216.1 GCA_030530185.1 Clostridia bacterium
CAGGTATTCGCCGCTCCCGCAGGACGGGCAGGCCATTACACCCGCGTCCCCGTCAGGGTAGGGGCTTTCCGGCACACGCCGCCGTAACGCCTCTACGCCCATCCGGCAAGCCTCATTCACCGGTTCAAGGCTCTCATACGCCTCCCGGTGTTCCGGGTCGAGAATTTCCCGCGCTCTTGCGATTTCCATTTATTACATCCTTTCCGCCGCCGCTCGGAGGGCTTCAATGTCGATAGGAATACCGCGCCCACCCTCATAGTTGATAAACTCGACGACGCTTTCAATGTTCAGCGTGTTCATAGCCAACAGCGCCGCTTCCGTATCTCTGTTGCAACAGTCATTCCAGAGCATATACAGGCGCGCCCCCGTGATGCCTGCCCGTTGCATCCTTTGGAACCCCTGTTCAGCCTTAAACATATCCATGTCGTAGGCTTGCATCAGGAATTGCAGCGCACCCGGGTTGCCTGCACAAATATCAAAAGTTACCATCATTCCTGCACACCCTCCATTCCGATCTGCCCCGCGTCCTCCGGGTCGTCCTCGGCCTCCTCGATAACCGCCTCCCGGCGTTCCTTATCCTTGTAGAACTGCTCCATGCAGAGCGCCTGAAATTCCGCAAGGTCGTTGATGTATTCCTCTTTCAGAATGTTCATGGGCATGATGGCTGCCAGTACATCCATGCCGTCATGCACCACAAGATACCGCTGTCCCGTCTGGGTCTGTCGCGCCGTGTAACAGATGTATTCGCTTTTCTTGATCTCCTCCGCAAGCGGCGCAAGATACGCCTCGTTGTAGAAAATCAGCTCGCCATCCACCTTGCAGCGGCAGGCGGAACACCATAGCCCGTTGGGAGCCGCCGCCACTTTCAGCTTTTCCGTGTCCTGCTCGCCCTGCGCATACGGTGCAAGGTTCAGCCCCAGCACATTGTTGATACTCTCCGGCCAGTCCTCGGTCAGATACACTTTTTTCCATGCGTCCGCCGTCATGTCCAACACCGTGCGCACCTGCTCGCTGCCCTCCATGTCCGGCAGCTCCGTCGCCCGGTAGATCGCCGTGCCGGTAGAAAGCCAAATACCGCTGCCCGCCACATGGAGTACGGCGCACCGGCCTCCGTTCTTGACCAAGTTCGCAAATTTCGATAGCTTCATTCCCGCCGCCTCCTTTACCCGAACAGATACAGAATGCAGAATTTCAGCAGGGCAGGCCCGGCCAGCGCCAGCGCCAGCCCCCAAATCACCGCCAGCGCAAGCAACAGCATCGCGCCCAAGCCATACAGAATATCTTTCATCGCTTGCCACCTCTCACGCCGATGGTCACATAGGCGGTGCCTTTCCCGTTCAGCTCCATATCCACAGGGGCCTTGCAGTCCAAGCAGCTATGGGTGATGGTCTCCGTCTCCGCGTTGGTCTTGTAGCGGAACGACTTACCGCATTTACAGTGCATGAACATGGGGCGCAGGCCCTCCAGCGGCGTTTCATGCCCGCACTCCTGACACCGGAAACTGTACGTTTCCCGCTTCGCGCAGAACGCCTTGACCGCGCCGCACTCCTCGCACACCACCAGCAGAAAGCCCTTGTATGGCCCCTGCGTCCCGTCGTCCTCCGCCGTGGCCCAGCTCTCCCGCTCGCCGAACATTCGCTCCACGCGGCTGTTCCGCTCCGGCTTGTTCCGTTCCGCCGTTCCGCCGGTATGTACCTGCTCGCCGGTGCTGCCAAAGCCGCCGCGATCACGGTTGCCCAAGCTCTCCACCTGCACAAGCTCCATGTCCGGCGCTTTCTCCACAAGGCGGAACTGGCAGATGCGTGTTCCTTTCGGAATGTGCGTTCCCTCTTTCCGCAGGCACAGCGCCGGATAGCCCCACACATCGCCGTCACCGCAATAGTCATTCTCGATCACGCCCATGCTGTTCGCCAGCAGGATGCCCCACTTGCCAAAGGTCGAGGAGCGGGGAACAACGTGCGCATAGTAACCCGCCGGTATCTCAATGGAAACACCCAAAGAAATGATCTTGTACTCCAGAAAGTCCAGCGTGACATCCTCTGCTGTGCAAAGGTCTATCCATTCGCCGTGAACCTCCGGCAAGGCGTTTCCATGGGTGTTGATTTTCACTTTCATATTCAGTTCCTCCCGCAAAATTCTTTTGGCATAACCACCGCCGTGCCGTCCGACACGGCCCATACCTCCGCATCTCGTATGTCTGTCCACTCACAGCCCCAGTATTCCGCCGCGTTCAGCAGTGCGGAGTAGTTCGATCGGTGCGGCACCACCACGGCTCCGTACTTCGGATGCACTACCCGCGCCCGGCCTCTGACCCGCCAGCGTTCCTCACGCGCCCGCCGGACGCTTTTCTGGTAACTGTCGCGGTCAAAATACATCTTCGTCCCGCTCCCGCCGCAGCCATTCCGCGTCCTTTTCCTGTCCGTAGAACGCATGACCCAGCCATCCGCCCAACAGCATCAGACTGAGACCGGCAAGCCCGCCGAGGAAGATCACCGTCAAATCCTCCGCGCCGCCTATTGCCATCAGGAGCAGAAAGCCCAACAGCATCATGGCCGCGCCAATGTTCTCCCGCACTCGCACCAGCTTCCGCCGCTGTGCTTCCGTCCGGCTCCGCCGTGAACGGCGCTCGACCGTCACGCCGCCACACTTCGTTTCACAGTATGCCGTCCTCATGGCTTGTCCCTCCGCTTACTCAGAGGCAGCGCGGGCCGTCCTGCGCCGCCTGTAGTTGTTGATGATCTCCTGCTGTGCCAGCTCTGCGCTGTAACCGATGCGCCCGTTGCCATCCATTTCCCCGGTGTCTCCCCGTTTCAGTTCGTTATATACGGTAGACCGATGCACTTTCAGCTTCGCGGCGATTTCCTCAATGCCGCGTCCCTTGTTGTAAAGTGCCTCCAGCTCTGCGCGGTCTTTCAACGTCAAATGTCTCTTACCCAAGCCGCTCGCCTCCTCCTTTTCCATGTAAATAGATAAAAAAATAAATGCGGGAAAACTCTTTTCGAGTTCTCTCGCATTTATTCTAAATATTCAGCGAAATGTTTTCCGAAATTCCCATTTTTCCGTTCAGCGGCAAAGAACTGCGATTCCCCGCTTGACCGC
>JAUMVL010000217.1 GCA_030530185.1 Clostridia bacterium
CAATTACCGGTGCGGCGGCGGGGGAACGGAAGTAGTCCAGCGTGGAGAGGGGAAGCATCTCGGCAACTGTATCGAGCGCGCCCGCGTGGATCGCCTGGCGAACCGTACTTGCGCTGACTGTGCGGCCGGCAATCTGAAGTCGCTGCTGCACACGGCATTCGATCCCCTGCATCGGAAGCTGTTCGCGCATGATTGCATTGTACAGGGAAGTCACGCGGCTCGTCGGTTCCTCACCGACATAGCGACGGGTGATGCGCAGAGCCGGGGCGATTCGACTGAAGAGCGCCAGGTCGAGCGCAGCATGCGCACGGATCGCGTCATCCGCATCGCGCAGAAAATAGCTCGGGAACGTTGCGCCGCTGATGATGTACGGACCGGATTCGTGCAGGCGTATATTTTTGAGATCGGAGATGCCTGCCTCGACAAGCTGCTTCCGCACGGCAAACGGGATCGGACCCGCCTCCTCCCGCAGCAGAAACAGATGCACACAGTCGGATTCTTTTGCAGCGGTTTCAATCAGATATCGATGCCCTTTGGTAAACGGGTTTGCGTTCATGACAATCGCGGAGCTGATGCCATCCGCGGGGGCGCCAAGCGAGCCCAGCCAGTCGGAAAAGCCGGTTTTGCGATTTTCCATGAACACAAGGTTTTGTACGCGGGCGATTTCGTAGTAGCCGATGTCGGCAAAGAATTTAGCGCTCTGCGGCTTGGTATAGAGGAAAACATGGCTGTTTCCCCGTTCAATTTGCACCTCATTCAGATGTGTTACGATCTCGGCAAGCAGCCCTTCACCCTGGTGTTCCGGGGCAACGGCAAGACAGCGAATGGTATTTTGGAAGCAGCTGCCGGTTGCGATCAATTGCCAATCGTCATCGAACAGCCCGCAGGTATAGTCCAAATGCGCATCGCGCCGGATTCCGCCGCAGTGCAGCAAGGCGTCCACCTGCGCCTGATTTCGCCGATCGAGTGGAGAAATTGTACAGAGCGTATTGCCCATAGCCGCCTCCCGTTGTTTTGTCCTTATCATAGCAGAAAACCGGAAAGTTGAAAAGACCAAAGCGCGGTTTTGCATGGAAAAAGCTCCCGGTCCGGGCCGGGAGCAGGATACGGATCGTTTACAACGGCATGATTCCGACGACGGCGGCAAAGATCATGCACAGGATCGAGAAGCCCCAAACGTAGAGGAAGCTCGCCTTGATGTGATCCTTGATATCGACTTCGGCAAGGCCGGTGCCGAGCAGCGTGGCCGGAACCATCGGAGAGATGAACGTTGCGCAGTTGCGGCAGACGACCATCGCGACCGCGATCGGAAGCGCATTGACGCCGAAGGCCTGACCGATTCCGATCATGACGGGCAGCATGCCATAGAAGTAGCTGTCGGTATCAAACGCAAGTGCGAGCGGTACGGACAGAATGCCGATAATGAGCGGCAGATGCTGACCGAGTGCGTGCGGCAGAATCGACGAGACAATGTTGGCAAGGCAGCGCACAACGGACGGAACCGCGTCCGCGGGCAGCTCCATGACCTTGGCGGAGATCGCTTTGCCATCGGCTCCGATGCTCGTAGTCAAAATGCCCATCAAAACAGCCGCGCCCATCAGCGTGGAGCACATCATCAGAGCAGGACCGGCGTGCAGGTTGATGAGCTTCTTGTGCATCTTTGCCGAGAAGCCGTAGTTGACAAACAGCGCGATTGCAAGGCCGAGCATGAACGGAACATAGCTCGGGAACACGTCCCAGATCAGCATCGCTATGACCGCAACGGTCAGCAGGATGTTGAAAATAAACAGCTTCGGGCGCGCAAGCTCATTGTCCTTTTCCTCAATGACCTTTTCTTCCAGTTCAATTGTGCCATCCGTTTCGGCAAGCTTCCCATGCAGACCGGCGCCGCGACGTTTTTCCTGCCAGCCGGCAAGGACGGAGTGCGCGATTGCAAGGACGATGCCGAAGATCTGGATCGGCAGAATCGTCTGCCACAGCGAACCGGCTTCCATGCCGAGGACGGACGCGGCGCGCATCGTCGGACCTGCCCACGGCATCAGATTCAGAACACCCATCGACAGAACCGCAATCCGCAGCAGCGTCGTAGAGCGCATATGCATCCGCTTATACACGGGCAGCATCGCCGGAACGACGATGCAGAATGTCGAAGCGCCGCCGCCGTCCAGATGCCCGACCAGAGCAATGATCGCGGTAACCACAGCAACGCCGATCACGTTGTCGCCGACGAGCTTCATCAGCTTGCCGATGATGACGTCAAACATGCCCGCGTCGGTCATGATGCCGAAATACAGCACCGAAAACACGAACAGCGCGGCGGTCGGGCCGGTGCTGTTGAAGCCGGCCTTGATCATTGTGGCAAGGTCGTCAAAGGTGTAGCGGCCAAAGATCACGAGGATCAGGCCGAGAATCGCCGGGAAGACAATAAAGGCGATGGCGGGCTGGGTTTTGCTCTTGAACAGCGTGACAACGATTGCGACAATCGTTATAAGCCCCAAGATACCGACAACAACATCACTCATGAGAAATACCCCCCTCGGTTATGGATTTTGGATGAATGGTGTGTGTAAAAGGAGAAACATCCCACTCCTCCCGTCAAAGCAGGGGAGGAGCGGGGTATTCCACGTCAATCCAGCGTATACGGTCTGATTTTGCGGACGACGTCCAAAATCGTGCCGTCACGTGCCTCAAGCACGGCCACGACCTGATCCTCCCACTGGAGATCATCCGGCCGGCCGACAAGGCTGTACGCTTTTTCCTTGAGTGATTCGATCGAAACGTGCGCAATACCGGCGTTGTCGAGGCATTCGATCAGATCGGGACGCAGCGGGTTTACCGCAATGCCGTAATCAGTCACAAGCACGTCTACGCAGTCGCCGGGCGTAGTTACAGTTACGACATGCTCGCAAACCGTTGCCATTCTGCCGCGAATCAGCGGCGTGACGATGATGCAGCACTTGCTTCCTGCTGCCGTGTCGGGATGTCCGCCCGGCGCGCCGCGCAAAACGCCGTCCGATCCGGTCAGAACGTTCACATTAAAGCCCGTATCGATCTCGAGCGCCGCAAGCACAACGAAGTCAAG
>JAUMVL010000218.1 GCA_030530185.1 Clostridia bacterium
TGTACCCGCGCTTTGTCGATCGCTTCAGTGAGCAGATGGCAAGGCAAATGCTGCCGCATCTGCGCGGCGGGCAGACGCTTTGCGAAACGGATCGGCTGCTGCTGCTGAAAAGCATGATGTTTGCTTCGGTCGCGCTTTCGAGCAACTATTTGGAAACGCATAAGCAAAAGGAGCTGCCCGCTTACACGGCGCTTCTTGCAGAATACCTGTTCACGCCATGCTTGGAAAAGCTGATGTAACGGCAAAGCCGAACGGGAGAGAAGCTCGCGCTTCACGTTTTTGCAGATAGATTTAATTTTTTCTCAGAAGAACATTGCGTAATAGATCGGCAAATATGTGATCTTGTCGTTTACGCTGATCTGCCGTTCATTTGACAGCACATACGCTTTCTTCACGTGATAGTCTGCATTGTTGACAAAGGTGCTGAGAGCGCTGTGGATCGTGTAATCCTTGCCGGATTTCACTTCGATCGGGACCGCGGAAAGGCTGTCATAATCGTCGATCAGATAATCCACCTCTCCCTTCGTTCGATTATCATAGTAGAACAGTTTGTGCCCATGAGCGATCAGTTCCTGCGCTACCACGCTTTCATACACAGAACCGAGGTTGATCCCCGCTTCATCATCCAAAACTGCCCGGATATTATTTCCGTACAGAACCCCCGTCAAGAGTCCCACATCGTTCAGATAGAGTTTCAGCAGATTCTTCCCGGCCGACTGCGACAATGGAAATACCGGATTGGAGATCGCGTTGACGTCCAGTGCAATGCCTGCGGAAATCAGATACTCGAACTCATCCTGATAGTCCGAAAAGCGTTTGCCGCGCGTATTCTCGATCTCTTGGAACACCACCCGCTTCTTTTTGTTCTCCATGTTGGATGGGATCAGATCGTAGATTCTGCGGATTTTCAGCTTACGGTTACTGTCTTCTTCATATTTTGCAGCGTCGTCCGCATAGAACGCACGAATTGTATTCTGTATCGTTCGCACATTTACAATGTTGGTATCTGCAATGAAAGAATTGACCGCATCGGGAAGCCCGCCGATCAGCAGATACTTCTTAAACAGATCCAGAACCTTTTCATGCGCCGCCGCATCCAGGCTCTCCTTTGCGAAAAATTTTTCGCGCATGGCGTCAACCGCAAATTGGCTAAAGCCATTCGCCAGCAGAAATTCCTCAAAGTCTAATGGGAACATACGCTTGATTTCGATGCTTCCCATCGGGATCGAGGTTGTCTTTCGAAGGGTTACACCGAGCAAGGAGCCGCTGGCAATATAAGTGAATCTGTCGTCTTGTTTCAGAAACTTCAACATGGTCAACAGGTGAGGATACGCCTGTATCTCGTCCAGGAAAACCAGCGTGTTCTTTTTGTCGCCCATTTTTTCACCGGCGATCATGCTGACCTGAAAATAGAAATCCTTAACCGTCCGAACCTGTTCAAACAGTTTGGGGCCGTCTATATCCTCAACAAAGTTCAGCTCAATATAGTTTTCGAAAAGACGCTGTCCGATATGACGAATAATAAAGGTCTTGCCGATCTGTCTTGCACCGTCAATAATCAGGATTTTATTGGAGTTGGATTGTAAATAATTCTCTATGTACGATTGAATTTTACGATGCAGCATACGAGCCTCCGCACATTTCAATAAAAATATGGATCGAAAAATCACACTTTTCAATCCATATTATATCACGTATTTCACACAAAGCAATAGAAAACTGCAATCTTGCTGTTCTATGTGTCACTTGTTCCAAATCAGCGAAATCATCCAATGCGACCGGAAGCGATCGATCGCAGGCAGAGAAAAGAGGTTTTTTCGTTTTTGTATCAGCATCCTCCGCGGCTTTTGAAGCACGATCCGTTCTGTATATACAACCCGATTTGGAATCGATTTTTGAGTGGAATAACCGCATCATTTTCTGTGAATGCTGATCTTCTCCGGATCGTCACATTTTTTCGCTGGAAAAGAGAGCTTTTTCCTCGTTCATTTTTTCTTCAAAAGCACGATATAAAAATTCCTGTTTTAAAAATATAAATGCAGTTTCGACGAGGAACATCGTTATTCCAGTTCAATCGTCGCGGGCGGTTTGCTGGTCAGATCATAGAATACACGGTTGACGCCTCTGACCTCATTGATAATGCGGTTCATTGTGGCATCCAGCAATTCATACGGCAGACGCGCCGCACGCGCCGTCATAAAATCATCGGTCATGACCGCACGCAGCACCACCGCGGAGGCATAGGTTCTGGCGTCGCCCATCACGCCGACCGACTGCAGATTGGTCAGCGCGGCAAAGAACTGCCCCTTACTGACGTCGATCGACGTGCGCGTCAGTTCCTCGCGGAAGATCGCATCCGCTTCCTGCACGATCCGTACCTTTTCCGGCGTGATCTCGCCGATGATGCGAACGCCGAGCCCAGGCCCCGGGAAGGGCTGCCGGTATACCATAGAGGCGGGCAGTCCCAGTTCCAATCCGACCGCGCGCACCTCATCCTTGAACAGCAGACGCAGCGGTTCGATGATGCCGCGAAACGAAACGTTCTTCGGCAATCCGCCGACATTGTGGTGTGATTTGATGACCGCGCCGCCGACGCCGCTTTCGATCACGTCCGGATAGATCGTTCCCTGCGCGAGATAATCGATCGCGCCGAGCTTTCGGGCTTCCTCTTCGAATACGCGGACAAACTGCTCGCCGATGATCTTGCGCTTGCGTTCGGGATCGGTCACGCCCCGCAGCGCACAGTAGAACCGTTCCTTCGCCTGCACGCGAACAAATTGCAGATCAAACCCGCCGTCCTCGCCAAACACCGACTCGACTTCGTCGCCCTCGTCCTTTCGCAAAAGGCCGTGATCGACAAATACACAGACCAGCTGCTTTCCGATCGCTTTGGACAGCAGCGCCGCGGTCACGGCGGAATCGACCCCACCGGATAGTCCGAGCAGTACGCGTGAACTGCCGATTTGGGTGCGCAGCGCGTCGATCTGCGTATGCGCAAAGGCGGACATGCGCCAACTCCCTTTGCAGCCGCAGATCTCCCATACAAAA
>JAUMVL010000219.1 GCA_030530185.1 Clostridia bacterium
TTGTGATCATTCCTACGTTCTTTTGCGTGATCTTCACAAACTTGTTACCGGTTGCCGCATTGCAATTGATCCCTCCCTTTGTTATAATGGAAACGAGGTGTTTCTATGGAAAAGCAACTGACAAAAGCGGAGATCGCATCCGCAAAATCCCTTGCAAAAACGCTGCGCGTTACGCGGCGTTCCATTCTGTTTTTTATCCGTACGCTTCTTTTGATTGTATTGGTCGTGTTTCTGTGCATCGCCGCATTTCTGACAACCGCGCGTCTCAGCAACACGTATATTTTAGTCAACGAGGGAATGGCGCTTCGTGCAGCGTCGATGCTGCACGGCGGCGACGACCCGGACCTTGCAGTCTATTTCACGGGAGACTGTGTACGGAACGATGCGGCCTTGCGCACGCAAAGCACGACGAAGTTCGCGGATTTCACGGTGACCGACTATGAATATGATCTGACCATCGACCGCCTGCATGTCTTTCCGTGGCAAACCGATCTGTATGCCGATGTCATCGAACAGATCACCGCCATCAAAGGCAGTGCATCGGCCGAGTCGGGCGTGACGGAAGTCCCGACGTGGACGCCGATCCGCTATCGTCTGCATCTGGAACAGCTGGACGCTCGCTGGTACATTTGCTCGATTGAGCTCATCGAACTGAATCCGACGCTCCCCGACGCCAACACGCCCGATCCGAATCAGTCTCCGCTTCCGATGATCACCCCGACACCGGAGCCGACACCGATCGCCATTCACGTTTCATGAACCCGTATCCGGTCCCGTATCCGATCCTGCTTGCCCCTATGGCAGGCTATACCGATATTGCATTCCGTTCACTGTGCCGGCATTTCGGCTGCGATCTGGCGTTCACCGAGATGGTCAGCGCCAAGGGCCTGCTGTACGGCAGCCAGCGCACGGCTGAATATCTGCATCTCGGGGACGACGAGCCATCCATCGGCGTTCAGCTGTTCGGCCACGAGCCGCAGATTCTCGCCGCTGCCGCCGAGCGTGCCTGCGACGAGCTCGGCACGCGGCTCTGCTGCATCGATCTCAACATGGGCTGCCCCGCGCCGAAGATCGTCACCAACGGCGACGGAAGCGCGCTGATGAAGGATCCGGCACTCGCGGGGCGGATTGTTTCGGCCGTGAAAAAAGTAAGCCGCGTTCCGGTCACGGTCAAGTTTCGAAAAGGGTATGAATGGGACGAAAATGTCGCAGCCACGTTTGCATATATAATGGAAGAAACTGGCGCAGACGCGCTCACGATTCACCCCCGAACGCGCACGCAGCAGTACAGCGGAACAGCCGACTGGTCGGTCATCCAGGCGGTCAAGGAAGCGGTCTCAATCCCGGTCATCGGCAACGGCGACGTGACCGACGGCGCTTCAGCAAAGCGTATGCGTGAGGAAACCGGCTGTGACGGGATCATGGTCGCCCGCGGTGCGCTCGGCAACCCATGGATCTTTTCCGAAATCAAGGCGGCACTTGCCGGCGAGTCCTATACCCCGCCGACCGACCGTGAGCGATATGAAATTGCCTGTCTGCACGCGGAGCGGATCACGGAGGAGAAAGGGCCGCACGGACTGATCGAACTCCGAAAGCATATCCCGTATTACATCAAGGGCACGCGGGACGCGAAAGAGCTGCGGCAAAAGATCGGTTCGGTGCAAACACCCGCAGAATTACGGCATTTATTGCTTGACAGGTGACAGGCAAAATTTTATAATGAAATGATTCCGAAAGGATAACACACAAGGAGAACGATTATGGCTGAAATCTGGTTAACGCAGGAAGAATTTGAAAAGCGCAAGGAACATCTTGAATATCTGAAAAGCACCCGCACGCTTGAGATCGCGGAGATGCTGAAAATCGCCCGCGGCTTCGGCGACCTCAGCGAAAACGCAGAATATGACGCCGCCAAGGCGGAGCAGCAGAAGAATGAAATCGATATCGCGAATCTCGAAAAAGAGCTGAGCATTGCAAAGATTATCGATCATTCGATGCTCGACAGCGACATTATCAACGTCGGATCGCACGTCGTCGTCCGTTACAAGGAGACCGGTGCGGAAGCGTCGTTTGAAATCGTCGGTACGGCGGCAGCCGACCCGGTGCACGGCAAGATTTCCAACGAGTCGCCGATCGGCGGCGCACTGCTCGGCAAGAGCGTCGGTGAGACTGTCCCCGTCACAACGCCCGGCGGCCAGCTGCACCTCGAGATCCTCTCGATCGGCAAATAACGGAGTTATACAATGGAAGAAAACCGTACCCTCCAGCCGGAGGAATTGACCGGCGAACAGCTCTCCGAGCTGCTGCAGATCCGGCGCGACAAGCTGACCGCGCTGCAGCAGGCCGGCCATGATCCGTTCGCGGAAATCACCTATAACCAGACGCACCACAGCGCCGAGATCCTTGCCCACTTCGACGAGCTCGAGGGCAAGGAAGTTTCGATCGCCGGCCGAATGATGTCGAAGCGCATCATGGGCAAGGCGAGCTTTGCGCATCTGCTTGACGGTCAGGGCGATATCCAGTTCTATATCCGGCGCGATGACGTCGGCGAGGAAGCCTACGCCGCGTTCAAAACGTACGATATCGGCGATATTGTTGGTGTGCAGGGCTTTGTGTTCAAGACCCGCACCGGCGAGGTCTCCGTTCATGCAACGAGCCTGACGCTGCTGTCGAAATCGCTGCGTCCGCTGCCCGAAAAGTTCCATGGTCTGACCGATCCGGAGCTGCGCTACCGCCAGCGTTTCGTCGACCTGTTCATGAATGCCGACGTGCGCAACACGTTCCGCAAACGCAGCATGATCGTTGCGGAGATCCGCCGCTACCTCGACAGCCAGGGCTTTATGGAAGTCGAAACGCCGGTGCTGAACACCGTCGCGTCCGGCGCTTCCGCCCGTCCGTTTGTGACGCATCACAATACGCTCGATATCGACATGTATATGCGCATCGCAACCGAACTGCATTTGAAAATGTGCATCGTCGGCGGTCTGGAGCGCGTGTATGAGATCGGCCGCATCTTCCGCAACGAGGGCATGGA
>JAUMVL010000220.1 GCA_030530185.1 Clostridia bacterium
GCAGCCGGAAGAGCGTTGATACCCTCGACGACCATGCCGACTTCCTGGATCGCCTCCTCGGCAGAGAGCCCTTTTCCGAGCAAATAACCGGCGCGATTGTTCCGGCTGTGGCGACTGGTTGCCGTCACGATCAGATCACCGACGCCTGCAAGGCCGTAAAACGTCCGTTCGTCGCAGCCCATCGCCCGGCCGAGCCGAGCAATCTCGGCCATGCCGCGCGTAATCAAAGCCGCTTTTGCGTTGTCCCCGTAGCCGATTCCGTCGGAGACTCCGGCGGCGAGCGCAATGATGTTCTTCATGGCGCCGCACAGTTCCACACCCTCGATATCGCTGTTGGTATAGGTGCGGAGCGTTTCGCTTGAAAAAATCCGCTGGATCGTCTCGGCCGCTTCGATGTCCCTGCTGGCCGAAACAATCGTTGTCGGCAGATCGATGCTGACCTCCTCGGCATGCGTCGGCCCGGACAGCGCAACAACGCGATACGGAACGGGAGACAGCACATCCGTCAGGATATCGGTCATGGTCAGGAATGTTTTCGGCTCGATGCCTTTCGCAACGCTGACAAGGATCGTGTCCGGCAGAAGATGCGGCTTTGCGCGCTCTGCAACCGAACGCATGAACACCGACGGCACTGCAAACACGACGACGTCTGCCTCTTCGCAGGCAGAGGAAATATCCGCCGTCAGTTGGATCCCCTCCGGAATCCAAGCGTCCGGAAGCTTCGGATGACGATGGGTCAATCGAATCTGTTCCAACTCCGAGGGCAGGGCGGACCACAGCGTGACCGCATGCCCGTTTTGACACAAATGCTTTGCCAATGCCGTACCCCAGGTTCCGGCGCCTAAAATACCGATCCGAGTCATTTCAACACCTCAATACATCGCAATAAAGTTCGTTTCTCAATGGACCGCTTCACTCTTGCGAACCGGCAGGAACAGCATCAGGACAATCCCGAGCGAAAGCACAATCGTGACCGCCAGTCCGCCTTCGAGTCCGAACGCACCGCCGTTGATCCACGCACCGTTTTCCGTAAGGCTCGTAGAAAGCACGGAGGGCCCTAAAACATTGCCGCTGACCCGAATGCCAAGCAGATTCCCCTGCGTGAAATTCCACGCCGAATGGAGCGCTGCAACGCCCCAAATGCTGCCGCGCTTCCACATATACACCGACGCAAAGACGCCGAACAGGAACAGGTTGCAAAAAGCAAGCAGCGTCAGTCCCGCGTTTGCAAAATGCAGCGCCGCAAAAAAGACTGCATTCACAGCGACAGCAACGATCGGCGCATACCGGGCGGACAGCGTCTGCATCAGAAAGCCGCGGCAAAGCGTTTCCTCGGAAAGTCCCTGAATCAGGAATGCGAAAAGGAAGAGGACGATCGTCCAGGGGAGACCGGAGGGCATCGGCTCCAGCTTTGCCGTGCCGGTTGCAAGGCAGATCGCCCACGCGAGCGTGAACAGCAGGACGCCGAGCACATATCCGATCAGATATTCTCCGACCGGGTTCTTTCCGCGAAAGCCGAGACTGGTCAGCGGTCGCCTTTCCAGCTTGGTACAATAAACGATGCAAACAACGATAACGACAACGGTCAGAACAAGCTGCAACAGCGCCATCCAGTCGGGCTGGTGCGCCATAAGGTCTGAAACGGCGGAGAACAGCTGCGACATGTCGCCGCTTTCCTTCAAAGCGGAAATCTCAATGCCGGACATCATCCAAACGACGACCGCAGGGATCAGGATCAGGCTTTCGATCTGCTGCGCAATGAGAAACAGCAGCATCGCGATCAAAAGGTCGATGAGCCAGAAGTGTCGCCAGCGGGACGCCTTTGCGCTCTGTGTCAGTTTGGTTTCGGGAAGCAGTTTCATAGCATACCTCAAAAAATAAAATCTGTGTGAACTGTGCAAAAGTATACAACATTCCCTTGCATTTATCAAGACAACATGATAGAATAAGTCAAAAATTAATACTGCCTTATCAAGAGTGATGGAGGGACGGGCCCTGAGAAATCCGGCAACCTGCGTTTGCAAGGTGCCAATTCCCGCAGCGAAAGCTGAAAGATGAGACGCATCGGCTCATCTTCGGATGAGTTTTTCTTTTGTCGTTTGAAAAGGCAGGGAAAGAGGAATGCATGAATCGTACTTTATTTACAAGCGAGTCCGTTACGATCGGACATCCCGACAAGATCTGTGATCAGCTCAGCGACGCTGTGCTGGACGCCATTTTGGCGCAGGACCCGAAAGCGCGCGTTGCCTGCGAGTGCGCGTGCACAACCGGCCTCGTGCTCGTCATGGGCGAGATTACAACCGACTGCTATGTTGACATCCAGTCCATCGTGCGGAACACCGTCTGTGAGATCGGCTATGACCGCGCCAAGTATGGCTTTGACGGCAGTACGTGCGGCGTCATTGTAGCGCTTGACAGTCAGTCCGCGGACATCGCGCTCGGCGTGGATCGCAGCATGGAAAGCAAAGCGGGCATCGAAACCGACGATAAGGACACGGGCGCCGGCGATCAGGGCATGATGTTCGGCTTTGCCTGCAACGAAACGGCGTCGCTGATGCCGCTGCCGATCGATCTTGCGCACAAACTGACCCGCAAGCTGACCGCGGTCCGCAGAGCGGGGATTCTGCCGTTTCTTCGCCCGGACGGAAAATCGCAGGTCACCGTCGAATACGAGAACGGAAAGCCGGTTCACATCGACACGGTCGTTCTTTCCACCCAGCATGACGAGCATGTCTCGCACGAGGAGCTGGAGCAGGGGATTTTGGAGCAGGTAATCCGTCCGGCGCTTCCGGCCGAACTGTTCGATTCGAACACCCGTGTCTTGATCAACCCGACCGGGCGCTTTGTGATCGGCGGCCCGCACGGCGATTCCGGACTGACGGGACGTAAGATCATCGTCGATACCTACGGCGGCTATGCGCGCCACGGCGGCGGCGCGTTCTCCGGCAAGGACCCCACCAAGGTGGATCGCAGCGCCTGCTATATGGCGCGTTACATTGCGAAGA
>JAUMVL010000010.1 GCA_030530185.1 Clostridia bacterium
GTTTGCCCTGTTCCGCCGCTGCAACAAGTACATCGACGAGACCGCGCCGTGGGCGCTTGCCAAGGATCCCGAACAAACGGATCGCCTTGCCGAGGTGCTTTACAATCTCGTTGAGAGCATCGCCATCGGAGCGAACCTGTTGAAACCGTTTTTGCCGACGACTGCGGAAAAGGTGCTTTCGCAGCTGAATGCCGAGCCGCGCGAACTGGACGTGCTGAACGTATTCGGCACCTATCCGTCGGGCGGCAAAGTCACCGAAACGCCGGAGATTCTCTTCGCTCGCATTGATCCCAAGGTCATCGCGCCGAAGATCGAAGCGATCGAAGCGGCACAGCGTGCCGCCGCGGCGCCCAAGGAGGAGCCGAAATACGCGCCGTATAAGCCGGAAATCGAATACGGCGATTTTGAAAAGCTCGACTTGCGCCTTGCCAAGGTTGTGGCGTGCGAGGAGGTTAAGCGCAGTAAAAAACTGCTGAAGCTGACCGTCGAGGTTGGCCGGGAGCAGCGCACCGTCGTGTCCGGTATCAAGAACTGGTATCGGCCGGAGGAGCTTGTCGGCAAGACCGTTGTGCTCGTCGCAAATCTCAAGCCGGTCACGCTTTGCGGCGTCGAGAGCCACGGCATGATCCTTTGCGCGTCCGACGAGGAGGACAAGAACCTTGCGTTTGTCGCGCCGGAAAAGGTGCTCGAATCGGGCCTTGTGGTGCGGTAATGCAGATCTTCGATACGCATGCGCACCTGCTCGACGAGGCGTTTGATGAGGATCGCTTTGCTGTAATCGCGTCCTCGCCCGAAAAGGGCATTGCGAACGTTATGGAGGCCTGCTGCGACGAAGCGGGCATCGACCGGGTCGTGGAGCTGGTGCATGCGGTGCCGTTCTTTTACGGCAGCGCGGGCGTGCATCCGCATTCGGCGAGCGAATGGACAAGCGCGACCGGCGATCACATCATCCGGGCGCTTCAGGATGAAAAGATGCTTGCCGTGGGAGAGATCGGACTGGATTACCATTACGATTTTTCCCCGCGCGACGTGCAAAAGCGCGTGCTCGACGAGCAGCTTTCGATCGCGCATCAGCTGGGCCTTCCGGTGATCTTGCACGACCGCGAGGCGCACGGCGACATGATGGATATGCTGCGCGCGCACAAAGACGGGCTCAAAGGCATTATGCACTGCTTTTCGGGCAGCTACGAAACCGCGCGCGAGTGCCTCGATCTCGGCCTGTATGTCGCGTTCGGAGGCGCGCTGACGTTCAAAAACGCCGTCCGCCCGATTGAGGTGGCAAGCCGCCTTCCTGCCGATCGGCTGCTGATCGAAACCGATTGTCCGTATATGACGCCGGTGCCGTTCCGCGGCAAGCGCAACGACCCGTCGTTCATCCGTCTGACGCTCGAAAAGCTGGCCGAGGTGCGGAACGAGGACATCGAATCGCTTGCGGATACGCTGTATCGCAATTCGCTGCGGGTGTATGAACTCGAATCCTAAGTTTTTCCCGAAAAATCGGAGAAAAATGCTTGACAGCGGGACCGTGAGCCGCTATAATATCTCACGGTAAAGTTCGTCGCCATAGACAGCCGGTAGCGCATAGGCGTGTAAATCCTGCCGAGGTGGGAACGGAAACAGCATTATTTGTGTGTTTTTGTCCTCTCGTCATGCGGCGAGAGGACTTTTATCTTAACAGGAGGTGAAACCATGGCAAATGCAAAGATTATCGAGAGCAAAGCAGCGAAAGTAGCAGAAGTCGCCGACAAAATTAAGAACGCGAAGTCTGTGATCGTCTTTGACTATCGTGGTCTGACCGTTGCAGAGGTTACCGAGCTCCGAAATGAAATGCGCAAAGAGAACGTGGAATACGTCGTTCTGAAGAACCATGCCGTCAAGCGCGCCTGCGAGGCCGCCGGCATCGACGCTTCGATCGATGAGGTTCTCCACGGACCGAGCGCATTCGCATTCGGTCACGAGGATGCAGTCGCTCCGGCACGCGTGCTGAAGAACTTCGTTAAGAAGGTCAAAAAGTGCGAGGTCAAGGGCGGCATCGTCGAAGGCAAGGTTACTTCCGCAAAGGAAATCGATGCAATCGCGGATCTGCTGAGCAGAGAAGTGCTCATCGCTCGCTTGCTGGGCAGCATGATGTCCCCGATCTCCGGTCTCGCGATCGTGCTCGATCAGATTGCAAAGAAGCTCGATCCTGCAGCGCAGGAAGCGTAACGCGAAGACAGTTCGCAACCCGACCAAAAAATATGATTAAATTTTTTAAGGAGAAAAACAATGGATAAGGCACAATTGATCGCAGACATTAAGGCGATGTCCGTTCTCGAGCTGTCCGAGCTCGTTAAGGCACTGGAAGAGGAATTCGGCGTAAGCGCAGCGGCAACCGCAGTTGCAGTCGCAGGCCCCGTCGCGGCAGCGGAAGAAGTTGAAGAGAAGACCGAGTTCGACGTTATCCTCAAGGAAGTCGGCCCGGAGAAGATCAAGGTCATCAAGGTCGTCCGTGAGCAGACCGGCCTCGGCCTCAAGGAAGCAAAGGCAGTCGTTGACGAAGCCCCGAAGGCCGTCAAGGAAGGCATTTCCAAGGAAGACGCAGAGAAGCTCGTCGCTGCTTTCAAGGAAGTCGGCGCAGTCTGCGAAATCAAATAAGTTCGGTTTCACCAATCAGGTCCCGCTCGAAAGAGCGGGATTTTTTATAAAAACAAGGGGACGATGCAGCTGCTTCGTCCCCTTGCCTTGCGTGGCTGCCTTTCTTACCGCAGTGCGGCAAACGTGTCCTTGAGCGCAGGATAAAGCCTGCGGTATTTCTGATACTGCGCTTCGTAGCGCGCCGCAATGTCCGGATCGGGTTCGACGACCTTTGCCGTGCGCACGAGCGCGTCCGCGCAGGCTTCGACCGAGGGATATGCGCCGTCGCCGACCATCGCAAGCATCGCGCCGCCGAAGCCCGGGCCCTCCTCGGCTTCGGGGATTTCGAGCCGGATGTTCAGAACATTGGCCACAATCTTGCGCCACAGCGGGGACTTTGCGCCGCCGCCGCAAAGCTTGCTGCTTGCGATCGGAATGTTCAGCGCCTTTGCAACCTCGAAGCAGTCGCGCACCGCAAACGCCACGCCCTCGAGCACGGCCTGCAGCATATCCTGCCGCGTCGTGTCCATCGAAAGACCCGTAAACGTGCCGCGCGCGTTCGTGTCGTTGATCGGGCTGCGCTCGCCCATCAGATACGGGAGGAAGAACACCCGGTTGCTGCCGAGCTTTTCGTCGGTGATGCCGACCTGTTCGCCCGCATAATCCTTTGTTTGTAAGATCTCGTCACAGAACCACTTGTTGCAGCTCGCCGCCGAAAGGATGCAGCCCATCAGATGAAACCGTCCATTCGCATGGTCGAAGGAATGCAGCGCGTTATAGGGATCGACTCCGAATTTGTCCGACGCGATAAAGATCGTGCCGGAAGTGCCGAGGCTGATGTTGCAGGCGCCGTCCCGAACCGTTCCGGTGCCGACGGCTGCCGCCGCGTTGTCGCCCGCGCCCGCCACGACTTTGACCGCGGGGGAAAGGCCGAGCGCCTTTGCGCTTTCGGGCAGCAGCGTGCCGGTGACTCCGTAGCTTTCAAACAGCTTCGGCATCTGTGACTCACGGATGCCGCAAAGGGCGAGCATCTCTTTGGACCAGCATTTATGCGCAACGTCGAGCAGCAGCATGCCGCTTGCGTCGGAATAGTCGCACGAATGTACGCCGGTCAGCCGGTAGTTCACATAGTCCTTCGGGAGCATGATCTTGGCAATCTTTGCAAAGTTTTCCGGTTCGTTGCGCTGCATCCAAAGGAGCTTCGGCGCGGTAAAGCCTGCAAACGCAATGTTGGCCGTTCGCATAGAAAGCACGTCCTTGCCGATCTCGTTGTTGAGATAGTCCACCTCTTTGTCCGTCCGACCGTCGTTCCAAAGGATCGCGGGACGGATTACGTTGTCGTTGGAATCGAGCGCAACCAGCCCGTGCATCTGCCCGCCGCAGCCGATCGCCTTGACGTCGTTTGCGTCAAAGGGCGCAACCAATTCCCTGACGCCGTTTACTACCGCATTCCACCAGTCGAGCGGGCTTTGCTCGCTCCAGCCGGGCCGCGGGAAGGAAAGCGGATATTCCTTGGTGACGCTGTTCGCAATGCTGCCGTTTTGATCGACAAGCAGCAGCTTGACGGCGGAGGTGCCAAGGTCGATACCAATGTAGTACATAGAAAAACTCCTTTCGGAAAAGAATTTTTGAAGAACGCTTTACAGATCCCGATATCCGCCGACCACATCGTCATCGAGAACGACAGGGATCAGCATTTCCCCCTTGCCGGCCTTGGGCTGGATGTGAATCTGCTCGGTGTCGATCGTCGTTTTGGTGCCATGGCGCTGTTCCAGGATCAGCGTATACGGCTCGGTCACGGCGCCTACAAACGCAAGCTGCGTGCCGTTGCTGCCGTTCTTCTTGAAATCAAAGGACTTGACGCCCTTGCCGTTGCGCCCCTGAACTTCGTAATCGAACAGGAAACTGCGCTTGCCGTAGCCGCGGTCGGAAACCGTAATCAGCTCGCCCTCGTCGTTTGCCTGTGCGGCATAGAAGACCGTATCCTTCGGCTCCAGCTTGATTGCGCCGACGCCGGAGGCGGTACGCCCCGTCTTGGGCACGGTGTCCGCTGCAAAGCGGATGCTCATGCCGAGCTTTGTAACGAGCAGAATGCTTTCTTCGGTCGCCTTCCAGACGCGCAACAGGCTGTCCTTGTCCTTCAGTCCGATTGCGGCGGTACGCTTGGCGCGGACGCGGAATTCCTCGGCGTCGGTGCGTTTAATCATACCGTTTTGGGTGACAAGCAGGTAGTCGCCGTTTTCCGCCTCGTCGATCAGATCGATCACGGCTTCGCCCTTTTCAAGCTCCAGCAGCGAAACGAGATTCGCCGCGCGCGCCGTCGGTCGCGTTTCGGGAACGTCGCTGACCTTCAGCGTCAGCAGCTGCCCATGATTTGTAAACAGGCGCAGCGTGCCGTTGCTCGGGACGCGGATCGAAACGAGAGGCTTTTCGGCCTTGATCAGCGACGCGTTGAAAAGCCGCGTCGGAAGTTTGCGAATCTTTTGATCGGCAAGCAGGGTGACCGTCATATCTTCAACGATCTCCGCCGTTTCCGGCTCGGCTTCGATCGTGACGTCCCCCGCGATGATTTCGGTGCGGCGTTTGCCGTCAAACATCTTGCGGACGTCAAGCAGTTCCTTTTTGATCAGGTTGGCAAGCTTTTTGTCCGAAGCAAGGATCGCTTCGAGCTCCGCGATCAGCTTTTTGGTGTCGCGGTATTCGCGCTCGATTGATAAAAGCTCGAGGTTGGTCAATTTTTGCAGGCGCAGATCCAGGATCGCCTGTGCCTGAATCTCGGTGAGCCCAAAGGTTTTCATCAGGGCTTCACGTGCCTCCTTGGGAGACTTGCTGGCGCGGATCAGCTTGATGACGCGGTCGAGGTTGTTGACCGCGACCATCAGACCCTCCAGGATGTGACAGCGCTTTTTGGCGATCTCCAGCTCCGTTTTGGTGCGGCGCGTCGTAACCTCGCGCTGATGGCGAATGTAGTGACCGAGGATCTCTTTGAGATTCAACTGCTGCGGCTTGCCGTTGGCGATCGCAACATAGTTCGCGCCGAACGTGCATTGCAGGTCGGAATACTTGAACAAAAGCTGCAGCAGCTTTTCGGGATCGCCGTCCTTTTTGACTTCGATGACGGCGCGCGTGCCGGTGCGGTCGGACTCGTCGCGGATGTCCGCGATCGCTGCAAACATGGCTTTCTTTTCCTGTGTAATTTGAAGGATCTTTTCCAGACACGCGGCCTTATTGACCGTGAACGGGAATTCGTCGATGACGATGCGCGTCTTGCCGTTCTTCATGTCCTCGAAATGTGTGCGCGCACGCATCGTCAGCTTGCCGCGGCCCGTTTCGTAGGAGTGTGCGATCTCCTCAGAATCGAGCAGATAAGCGCCGGTCGGAAAGTCCGGAGCGGGCATGATCTTCATCAGCTCGGGGATCGTAATTTTCGGATTATCGATCTGCGCAATGACCGCATCGATCGCTTCGACCGGATTGTGCGGCGGGATGTTCGTTGCAAGTCCGACGGCGATGCCGCTGGCCCCGTTCACCAAGAGGTTCGGGAAGCGGCCCGGCAGCAGCTCCGGCTCCTTCATCGTATCGTCAAAGTTCCATGCGAACGGAACCGTATCCTTATCAATATCCTTCAAAAGCAGCATCGCCGCATCGGTCATGCGCGCTTCGGTGTAACGCATGGCGGCGGCGCTGTCGCCGTCGACCGAGCCGAAATTGCCGTGCCCGTCGACAAGCGTGACGCCCATATTGAACGGCTGCGCCATGCGCACGAGTGCGTCGTAGACCGAGCTGTCGCCGTGCGGATGGTATTTACCGAGGCAGTCGCCGACGATACGCGCACATTTTCTGTGCGGCTTGTCCGGCGTATTGCCAAGCTCGAGCATCGTATAAAGAATGCGGCGCTGCACGGGTTTTAAGCCGTCCTCGACGCGCGGCAGGGCACGTTCCAAAATGACGTGCTCCGCGTAGGGCATCATCGAGTTGTGCATGACCTCGTCCATGCTGACGTGCAGGATCGTTTCGGTCGGCGGGGGAGTGGTTGGTTTTTTTGTAGCTGCCATGGCGTTATTCCTTTATCTTCTCAAATACTGCGTTCGAACGGTTGAAATCCGCGTACTCAAAAATGTATTCCTTGCGTGACTGCACACGATCGCCCATCAGCACGGTCACCAGATGCTCCACCTCGGCCGCATCGTCGATCGTCACGCAGGTCAGTTTGCGCCCTTGCGGGTTCATCGTCGTTTCCCACAGCTGCTCGGGGTTCATTTCGCCAAGGCCCTTATAGCGCTGCAGCGTGTAGTTCGTGCCCGAGACCTGCTTCATCGCGGCTTTCAGCGCCGCGTCGTCGTAACCGGCGCCATGCCGATATAGACATGCCCCTCGGTGATCAGCGGACGCATGTAGCGGTAGAAGAAGGTCAAAAGGATTGCGCGGATGTGCGCGCCGTCCTGGTCGGCATCCGCCAGGATAATGATCTTGTTGTATTTCAGACTCGAGATGTCGAAATCGTCGCCGATGCCCGTGCCGAGCGCCGTGATGATGGAGCGGAACTCCTCGTTTTGCAGCACCTGCTCGAGGCGCTTTTTTTCGACGTTCAGCGGTTTGCCACGCAGCGGCAGAATCGCCTGAAACTTCCGGTCGCGACCCTGCTTGGCGCTGCCGCCTGCCGAGTCGCCTTCGACGATGAACAGCTCGTTTTGCGAATAGTCTCTGCCCGTGCAGCTGGACAGTTTTCCGACCAAAGGCGCATTTTCCAGCTTGCTCTTTTCACGCGCGGTCTCCTTGGCCTTGCGGGCGGCGTTGCGCGCCTTGGCAGCCTTGACGGCCTTGTCGGCAAGCTGATTGGCGACGGCGGTATTCTTCAGGTTTTCGAGCCAGACCGAAAGCTGCTGCGTCACGACGGTTTCGACGGCGGGCCGCGCCTCGGTGTTGCCGAGCTTCGTCTTGGTCTGTCCCTCGAACTGGATGTTGCGCATCTTCAGCGACAGCACGGCGGTCATGCCCTCGCGGAAATCCTCGCCCGCAAGCGACGCGTCCTTGTCCTTTAAGGCGCCGACCTTTCGGCAATAGTCGTTCATGACCTTGGTCAAAGCGGCTTTGAAGCCGGTTTCGTGCGTTCCGCCCTCGGTCGTCGGAATGTTGTTGACATACGAAGCGATCGTTTCGGAATAACCGTCGTTGTGCAGGATCGCAACCTCGACCTTGATCCCGTTGGATTCGCCGGAAAAGTGGATCGGCGGGTCGTACAGCGCGGTCTTGTCCTCCTGAATGTAGCGGACAAAATCGGAAAGGCCGCCTTCGTAGCAAAACTCGTTGTGCTTCGATTTGCCCCATTCGCGGTTGTCGTCGAGCGTCAGCCTGACGCCGCGGTTGAGGTACGCGAGCTCCCGAAGCCGCTTCATAATGACCGCATACTGCATATCGATCGTTTCAAACACGCGGTCGTCGGGCAAAAACGTCACGATCGTGCCCTGCTTGCGCGTGCGGCCGGTTTCGGTCAGCGGATATTTCGGCTTGCCGGAGACAATCTTGCCTTCGGCGTTTTCCTCGCTCGAAAATTCGATTTTATAAGCGCGGTTCTCGTGGAACACTTCGACCGTGACCCAGCGCGAAAGTGCGTTGACAACGGATGCGCCGACGCCGTGCAAGCCGCCGGAGTAGCCGTAGGCGTCGTTGCCGAACTTGCCGCCGGCGTGCAGCTGCGTAAACACGACTTCGACGCCGGAAACGCCGAGCTTTTCGTGAATGCCGGTCGGGATGCCGCGGCCGTTGTCGGACACGGTGACGCTTTTGTCGCGGTTCAGCGTAACATTGATTTCATTTGCATAGCCGTTCGCCGCCTCGTCGATCGAGTTGTCCACGATCTCCCAGAGCATGTGGTGCAGACCGGGCAGGCCTGTCGATCCGATGTACATGCCGGGACGCATCCGGACGGCATCGAGCCCCTCCATCACGGTAATATTGCGAACGGAATATTCTTCAGACATAGGTTCCTCCTGTGAAATGCGTGCGTATCGGACCGGATCATACAAGCCCCGCCGCATAGCAGTTTATTATACCACAACATCTTGTAGTTCGTCGCAAAAACGGCCACGGTTTTACCGTTTATTCATAAATTGGAAGAGAAAGCGGTGTATATGGCCTGAAAAAAGATTGAAAAGAGTTTCCGCAAACGGTCTGTACAATTGCCGCAAACGGTCTGTCCCCTTATGGACGGCCGGAATTCATGGAAGTTTTTCATTCCGTTTGCATTTGATGGATGACAAAGCGCAAATTTGGGTGTATAATACACGCTGTAATAATGTTGAACTATACCCTTTCGGGGAAAGGAGCGTTTCATGCCGGATTCCGACACGATTTATCATGTTCCGATCATGGTGAACGAGGTGCTTGCCCTGCTCGAGCCCGGGCGCGGCGGGATCTATGTGGACGGAACGCTCGGCGGCGGCGGACATGCGGAGGCGGTTCTTTCGGCGCTTCCCGCGTCCGGCAGGCTCTATGGCATCGACCGTGACGACGAGGCGCTATCGGCGGCGTCGAAGCGGCTCGCGCCGTTCGGGGATCGCTTTACCGCGATCAAGGGGAACTTTTTCGACATGAAGCGGCTGCTGCAATGCCGCGGCGTGGAGCGCGCAGACGGGATCCTGCTCGACCTTGGCGTTTCGTCCCACCAGCTCGACGCGGAGGAGCGTGGGTTTTCGTATAAGTACGAGGCGCCGCTGGACATGCGCATGGACCAAACCGCGCCGCTGACGGCGTACACGGTCGTGAATACATGGCCAAAGGACGAGCTTCGGCACATCTTTTCCGAATACGGAGAGGAGCGGTTCTCACAGCGGATTGCCGAGCGGATCGATATGATGCGGCAAAAGCATCCGATCGAAACGACGACGGAGCTTGCCGCGATCGTGAAAGAAGCGATTCCGGCCAAGTTTCGCAACGAGCCGCAGCATCCCGCGCGGCGTGTGTTTCAGGCGATTCGCATCGCGGTCAACGGCGAGCTGGACGGGCTGAACGATGCGATTGTGTCCGCACACGATCTTTTGAATCCCGGCGGGCGGCTTGTGATTCTGACGTTTCATTCGCTCGAGGATCGGATCGTCAAGAACGCATTCCGCACGTTTGAAAACCCGTGCACCTGCCCGAAGTCCGCGCCGGTGTGTATCTGCGGGAAAAAGCCGACGGCGCGAGTTTTAACGCGGCACCCGATCACGGCAAGTGAAGCGGAACAACAGAAGAACACGCGTTCGACCCCGGCAAAGCTCCGCGCGATCGAACGCATGATGGATCGAACGAACGCATAGTCTTTATGGGACGCTCCGAAGGCGTCCGAACCAAAAGAGAGTAAACGGAAATGGAAGTCAAATTCGACAACGGAAAACATAAGATCGCCAACCCGACGACGCAGGTCTATCGCCCGACGCGCCGTGGGGACGAACGCATCGTTTCGGAGGATACGCCGATTCCGGTGCGCGCGCGCCCCGATGAGGAGCCGCAGGCGATTTCGCTGCTGCGATCCGAGGTGCGGTTGTCCGATCTGTCGAAGGTCATGGTTTTGATTTCGGTGTTTCTGATTGCGCTGACTGCGCTGATCTCGCTGTTCGGATCGGCGGAATACGCGCGCATTACTTCGGAGATTGCGACGGTCGACTCGGATATCGAAAACTATCAGCAGCAGATTTCGCAGGTGAGAAAGACGCAGAGCTCGATGAACGATTACCGTTCGATCTACGACGCCTGCGTCGAGCGCGGCATGCAGATGGTATGGGAGCCGGACGTGTTCTCCGGCAATCCGTAACGGTGGGAACGATCGGAATGGCACAACGCAAAAATACGGGCAAGCCGAGGCTTTCGATTGCCCGCAGACAACTGCATAGACCGCGTATGTCGGCATCCAAGGCCAAGCTGCTGTTTGCGCTTGCCGCCGCGATGCTTGCTTTTGTCATGCTGATCGTTCAGCTGTTCACCGTGTCGGTTATCCGCGGTGAATACTGGACCAAGAAAGCGATGGCGCAGTGGTCGCGCACCACCTATCTCAAAGCCGATCGCGGACGCATCACGGATCGCGACGGCACGGTGCTCGCCTCGTCCTATACGACGTATCAGGTCTGCGTCAACCCGCAGAACATTCAGCTTGACGACCGCGAACGTATTGCGTATATCCTTTCGACGTACCTCGACATGGACTATGACGTCGTGCTGGCCAAGATGAGCAAGACGCGCATCCGCATCGACAGCGACGGCAACCAGACCGCGACGCTTCTGTCACAGGTGAAGATCAAGGATCAGGTCGATAAGGAAGTCATTTCGCAGCTGAACGCAATGCAGCTCGGTACCGGCGTGAGCTATTATGCCGACGTTAAGCGCGATTATCCGGAAAGCGGTTATTACGGGCAGCTGCTCGGCTTCACAAATGTCGACGGCGACGGACAGACCGGCGTGGAACTGACCTACAACAAGTACCTTGCCGGTACGGACGGCTATATCAAGACCGATACCGATCGAGACAACAATCCGGTTCCGGGCGGCGAGGAGGAATACATCCTGCCGATTTCGGGCGGCAACGTCACGCTGACGACGAATACCGGATTGCAGGCAATTTTGGAGAATGCGCTTCAGGAGGCCTGCACGGTCAACAATGCGGCGACCGCATACGGAATTCTGTTAAGTCCCAAAACCGGGGAGATTTTTGCCGAGGGCAGCTATCCGACGTTTGAATCCTCGAACCCGCCGCGTTCCGACGCAAAGACGCTGCTCGAACTGCCCAAAAACCGCATCGTGACCGATACGTACGAGCCCGGCTCGACGTTCAAGGTCATCACGCTTGCGTCCGCGCTCGAGACCGGTGCCATCACGACGGGGTCGTCGTTCAATTGCAGCGGGTCGCTGACCGTGAAGGGCGAGAAGATCAAGTGCTGGCGCAGCGGCGGGCATGGCCGTGAAACGCTTGCAGAGGCCGTGGCAAACAGCTGCAACCCGGCGTTTATGTCGATGGCGCTGCGGATGGGCCTCGATACGTTTTACGAGTATATTTATAAATTCGGCTTCAATACGCCGACCGGTAGCGGCATCATGGGTGAGACGAGCGGTACGGTTACGCACAAGAAATACGTGCGGGATGCCGATCTTGCCCGCATCGGCTTCGGACAAAGCATCTCGTGCACCGGCATGCAGCTGGCAATGGCGTTTACGGCCGCGATCAACGGCGGAGAGCTGTTAAAGCCGTACATCGTTGAGGAGATTACCGACAACGACGGCAACGTGCTGCTCAAAAATCAGCGCGAGGTCGTCACACGCGTGATTTCGCCTGCGACATCGTCGCTGGTACGCACGCTTTTGCAGAATGTCGTCGAAAACGGCAGCGGCAGGAACGCGCAGGTCTACGGATACTCGGTCGGCGGCAAGACCGGCACGTCGCAGAAGTACAACGAGGACGGATCGGTGTCTTCGACGCGCCTGATCGCGTCGTTCATCGGATTTGCGCCGGTCAACGATCCGGAGTTCGTTTGCCTGATTGTCGTCGACGAACCGCAGGTGCCGTCGGTATACGGCAGCACGGTGGCGGCGCCGTTTGTGCAGGAGGTTCTTGCTTCTTCGCTGTCGCTGATGGGCGTTACGCCGGATAAGACGAACCAGTCCTCGGTTGTTCCGAACGTCACGGGAATGACCGTGGAAGAGGCGGTGCGCACGCTGCGCAGCGACGGACTGACCGCCACGTATCTTGAAGCGGAAAACAACTCGGTTGTCACCGCGCAGGTGCCGCGCGCGAACGTTACGGTCGTACACGGCAGCAATGTCATTTTGTATTCGAACGGGTACTCCTTCTACAACAGCGATTCGGAGGAGGAAGTCGAAATGGTGAAGGTCCCGGATGTGGTGAACAAGGGACTGGAGGATCGCATCATGGCGCGTGACCGGCTCGAAAAAGCGGGACTCGTGATGGATTACGATCCGGAAAATTGTATCGGCTATGCGTACGCGCAGTCGTACGAGCCGGGAACGGAAGTTCCGGTCGGTACCGTTGTGCATGTGGACTTTGCCGAAAAGGGCAGCAGCACCGCCGGAAACGAAGACTAAGGGGGAAGCATGAAACTGTCGAAAATAGCGGAGGAGCTTGGAATTGCGTTTTCCGAGGAGGACGTGGAGATCACCTCCGTTACGTATGATTCGCGGCACGTACAGGCGGGCAGCCTGTTCTGCTGCCTCGTCGGACTGGTTTCCGACGGACATACCTTTGCGGCGCAGGCTGTGGACAAGGGGGCAGTTGCGCTGCTTGTCGAGCGGCGGCTGCCGATTGCAGTGCCGCAGCTTGTCGTATCGAACGGCCGGCGCGCGATGGCGCTGGCTGCCGCATGCTGCTACGGCCATCCGGAGCGGGAAATGACGATGCTCGGCGTGACCGGAACGAACGGCAAGACGAGCACGACCTATATGGTCAAGTCCATTGCGGAGCATACCGGCAAAAAGGTCGGTCTGATCGGGACGATCCAGAACATGATCGGGGATGAGATCATCGAAACCGGCCGCACGACGCCGGAGTCGGCGGACCTGTTCGCGCTGCTGCGCAAAATGGCGGACGAGGGTGTCGAGCTTTGCGTCATGGAGGTATCGAGCCATGCGCTTGCGCAGGATCGCGTCTACGGCATCCACTACCACATTGCGCTGTTCACGAATCTCACGCAGGACCACTTGGATTACCACAAGACGTTCGACAACTACCTGAATGCGAAAAAACGTCTGTTTGGGCAATGCGACATTGCAATCATCAACCACGACGATCCGTATTCCGAGCGGATCATGGATGGATTGAGCTGCCCGATCTACACAATGGGCATCCATACACCGGCAAGCTACAATGCGTCCAACATCGATATTCAGACCTCGGGCGTGCGCTTTCTGCTCCGGACGCCGAAGGGCGAAAGCATGGTGCGGCTGCACATTTCGGGCCTGTTCTCGATTTACAACGCGATGGGAGCCGCGGCGATGATGCAGCAGGCGGGCTTTGCGCTGAAGGACATCGTTGCGGGACTGGAGGCGCTGAGCGGCGTCGCGGGGCGTCTGCAGGCTGTTGATACCGGCGACCGGCCGTTCTCGGTGTACATCGATTACGCGCATACGCCCGACGCGCTGGAAAACGTCCTGACAACCGTGCACGCTTTTGCCAAGGCGCGCGTGCTTGCGCTGTTCGGCTGCGGCGGCGACCGTGACCGCGTCAAGCGTCCGCTGATGGGTGAGATCGGCGGGCGGCATGCGGATTTTGTGATCGTCACGAGCGACAATCCGCGTTCGGAAAATCCGGAGGCGATCATCCGAACGATCGAGGAGGGCGTCAAAAAGAGCGGAACGCCATACGTCACGATTACGAATCGACGGGAGGCGATCGAATATGCGCTGTCGCGGATGGAGCCGGACGATATCCTTGTGATCGCCGGCAAGGGACACGAAAACTATCAGGAAATCAACGGCGTCAAGTATCACTTTGACGACAAGGAAGTTGTAGAAGAACTTTTGCGGCGGTAACGAAGAATGTATGCCATTTTGTATCGCTCCCTCTTCGCGCTGCTGACCGCGTTCGGCCTTGCGGCATTGCTCGGACCGGCAACGATCCCGATGCTGCATGCGCTGCATTTCGGGCAGAACGTGCGAAAAGAGGGGCCGAAATCGCATAAAATGAAGCAGGGCACGCCGACGATGGGCGGCATCATGATCCTTGCGGCGATCGTCGTTTCCACGCTGCTGTGGGGACGCGACAGCTATTCGTTCGTGATGATCGCACTTTTGATGAGCGGCTTATACGGATTGATCGGCTTTGCCGACGACTTTATCAAGGTCACCCGCAAGCAAAGCCTCGGCCTTCGCCCGTGGCAGAAGATTGCCGCGCAGTTCGTGCTTGGCATCGGCTTTGCGATCTGGCTTTACCGTACCGAAAACGTCGGTCCTACGCTGTGGCTCAATCGGCTCGATATCGGCATCTTCTATGTGCCGTTTGCCCTGTTTGTCATCATTGCCTGTGTGAATTCGGTCAATCTGACCGATGGGCTGGACGGACTTGCGGCATCGGTGTCGGCGGTTTATGCGGTGTTCCTGTCTGCATTGCTGTGCATGGCGGTCGTGACCGCAACCGCGTCGGCGGATGCAAAGCTGCTGCACGATCAAAGCGCGCTTTCCGTGTTTGCCATGGCAACGGCGGGCGCGAGCATCGGGTTTCTGCTGTATAACGCATACCCGGCGCGCGTATTCATGGGTGACACCGGGGCGTTCACGCTCGGTGGCGCAGTGGCTGCAATGGCGCTGCTGTCGCGGACGGCGCTGCTGCTCCCCTTGATGGGAATCTGCTTTGTGGCGTCCGCCGTGTCGGTCATTTTGCAGGTCGGCTCGGTCAAGCTGCGCGGCAAACGGATCTTCCGCATGGCGCCGCTGCACCACCACTTCGAGCTCGGCGGCGTACCGGAACCGAAGATCGTTTCGGCGTACAGCATTGTAACGGCAATGAGCAGTGCGGGGGCACTGCTGCTATATTGGTTTATGAAATAAGGAGGCACAATGGAACGACAGAAAACGGCGTTGATCGTCGGCATGGCGAAAAGCGGCATCGCGGCGGCGCGTCTTTTGTATCAGGATAACTACCGCATCATCATCAACGACATGAAACCCGAGATCAAGGGCCTGTTCGATCAGCTTTCGGGCATTGCATACGAGGTGAAGCTCGGCGCGAACCCGATGGACCTTTTAGACGGCGTGGACCTGCTCGTCCCGAGCCCGATCATTCCGATGACGCGCAACTTCATCGTCGAAGCCAAGCGCCGTGGCATCGAGGTCATTTCGGAAATTGAGCTCGGTTATCGCTATTCCAAGGCGGACTTTGTCTGCATCACGGGCACAAACGGCAAAACCACCTGTACGGCGCTGACCGGTGAGCTGTTTAAGGCGGCCGGCCGCACGACATACGTGCTCGGCAACATTGGAATTGCGATCTCGGCGCACGCGCTCGACACCAAGCCGGGCGATGTCGTCGTTGCGGAAACCGCGGCATTGCAGCTTGAGGGCAACAGCCGCTTCCATGCGATCGCGGCGGGCGTCTGCAACATCACGCCCGATCACCTCGACCACTTCGGCACGATGGAAAACTACATTGCGGCCAAGGCAAAGATCCTTGACAACCAGACGGCGGACGATTACGCGGTGCTGAACTGGGACGATCCGACCGTCCGCGACTTTGCCAAGCTGACGCCGGCACATGTGTTGTACTTCTCCCGCAAGGAGGAGGTCAATCAGGGCATGTTCCTGCGCGGCACGAAGCTCGTGTACCGCATCGGGGACAAAGAGGGCGAGCTGATGGATGCAGGCGAGATTCGCATCCCGGGCGGACACAACCTCGAAAACGCGATGCTTTGCGCGCTGCTCGGTCTTTCGCAGGGCATTGCGCCCGAGACGATCGTTTCCGTGCTCAAGACGTTTGCGGGAGTCGAGCATCGCATCGAGTACGTCTGCACGCGCGGCGGCGTCGATTACATCAACGATTCCAAGGGCACAAATCCGGCGTCGACGGTTCGCGCAATCGAGTCGATGAAAAAGCCGACCGTGCTGATTCTCGGCGGCTACGACAAGCATATCTCGTTCGACGAGCTGTTCGATGCGTTCACGCCGATCGTCAAGGCGTGCGTCGTGATCGGCGATACGCAGCAGCAGATTCTCGATACGGCGGAACGGTTCGGCTATGCAGACCTGTGCCATACGGCCGATTCGTTCGGCGCAGCGGTCGACCTTGCGCGCGATCTTGCAAAGCCGGGCGACGCGGTGCTGCTCTCGCCGGCGTGCGCGAGCTGGGATATGTTCGACAACTATGAGCAGCGCGGCAGAGTGTTCAAGCAGATCGCACGCGAATATCAGGACGAATAAACGGAAAAAGGAGACAGCATGGAAGCAGTACCGGCAAAGCGCAATTCATCGATCGTATTCGGACGTTCACAGGGCAGAATGGATTTTTCGATTCTGCTGGTTGTGACGATCCTTTGCGCGTTCGGACTGGTCATGATCTTTTCCTCGAGTTACTACTACGCGCAGCATTATTCCGGCGCGAATCACGATGGATTCTACTATCTCAAGCGACAGGCGCTGTACCTTGCGATCGGATATCCGACGATGCTGCTGCTGTCGATGCTGAACTACCGCGTCATTCAGCGCGCGAACGTCATCGCACTCGGCGTTTCGATCCTGCTGCTGATTGCGGTTCTGCTGTGGGGACGCGACTTGAACGGCGGCAAGCGCTGGCTGTACATCGGCCCGATCTCGGTTCAGCCGTCGGAGATTGCCAAATTCGGCATGATGATTTTCATGTGCGCGTACATGTCCAAGCACCGCAATGAAATGACCTCGTTTCGAAACGGCATGCTGCCGATGCTGATCGTCATTGGGTTCATCTCCGGTCTGATCATCTTGCAGCCGAACATGTCGATGGCCGTTATCGTTGCGTTCCTGGGTGTCGTGCTGCTGTTTCTCGGCGGGTGCGACATCAAGCCGCTTTTGGTCGTCGGTATCCTCGGCCTGATCCTTGTCGTCATTTTGGCGTTCGCGCAGCCGTACCGCGTCGCGCGCATGACGTCGTTCCGCAATCCCGAGGCCGATCCGCAGGGTTCCGGCTATCAGCTGCTGCAGTCGTTCTATGCGATCGGTTCGGGCGGGTTCTTCGGCAAAGGACTCAACAACAGCTATCAGAAGATGCTGTACATGACCTACGGCGAGTCAGACTTTATCTTTGCAATTCTGTGCGAGGAGTTTGGCTTCGTCGGCGGCACGATTATCATTCTGCTGTATGCCTACATCGTGTTTCGCGGAATGATGATCTCCATGCGCTGCCGCAATCGGTTCGGAAGCCTGCTTGCCGCCGGTATTTCGATCGTTTTCGGTTTCCAGGTGTTCGTCAACGTCGCGGTCGTGACCGGGCTGATGCCAACCACCGGGCAGGCGCTTCCGTTCATTTCGGCGGGCGGTACGCAGCTGCTCGTGTTCCTGGCCGCGATGGGCGTGCTTTTGAACATTTCGCGCGATGTAAATCCGAACTATTGATCGGAAGTGGCGTCTCCTCCGCTCGCGGAGACGGATAAAATGGAAAGAATACATACGCCTTTGGCGTCACACATCGCCTTGATTCGGCATAAAATGCAGTATCTTTTCAAGGGATGGTGCAGTCAATGTCGAAATGGATCGTTTCGGGCGGGGCAAGGCTTTCGGGCGAGATTCCCGCTCACGGTGCGAAAAACGCTGCGCTGCCGATCTTGGCCGCGACAATCTTACTGTCGGAACCGGTAGAGCTGACGAACTGTCCGCCGCTGAGCGATATCGAGGACATGTGTGAAATTCTGCGCGCGCTCGGCTGTCATGTAACGCGCAGCGGCAATACGTTAACGGTCGATGCAACGACGGCTTCACACGGGACGCTGCCGGATGCGCTGTCGCATCGGGTGCGCAGCTCCGTGTTTTTGCTCGGTTCGCTGCTGTCGCGGTTCGGGACCGCGTGCGCGCCGTATCCGGGCGGGTGCGAGATCGGAAATCGCCCGATCGATCTGCATTTGTACGCTTTGGGCCGGCTCGGCGTAACGTTTACGGAAGGCGACGGCAGAATCTGTGCAAAAGTTGCAAAGCTGACCGGCGCTGCGATCGATCTGGATTACCCGTCGGTCGGCGCAACCGAAAACGCCATGCTTGCCGCCGTGCGGGCGGAGGG
>JAUMVL010000221.1:0-2129 GCA_030530185.1 Clostridia bacterium
ATTCTACGACAGGGGGCTCTTTTTTCCAATGTCCGTTTTTCAGGGGTTAGTCCAGACGGCGTTTTGCCGTCCTTTTTATTTTGGCAGGATTGTGAAACTGCAAGGCCGGCCGCAAAACCCGTTGACAAGCGCAAACGGCAGTGCTATACTAAACCCAAGTAAAACGGTAGGGTATTTAGAATGAAGTTATCGACCAAAGGCAGATATGGCCTGCGCGCGGCGGTGGAGCTTGCGGCAAGGCAACAGAACGGACCGGTTTCGCTGTCGATCATTGCGGCGGGGCAGGGCGTTTCGGAGGCGTACCTGGAGCAGCTGATGCGCTCGCTGAAAAAAGCGGGATTGGTGACCACGGCGCGCGGGAAAACGGGTGGCTATCTCCTTACGCGGGAACCGAAGGATATTTCGGTCGGCGAGCTGCTTTCGGCGCTCGAGGGAACGACGGCGATCGTGGATTGCGTTGACGTCGAAGCGGAGGTGTGCGACAAGGCCTGCACCTGTGCCGCCCGGCCGCTGTTTCTGACCCTGCAGAACCGGATCAACGCCGTTTTGGAGCAAACCACGCTGCAGGATCTGACCGACGATTACAAAGAACAGAAAAAGAGGATCGAACATGCAAAGAGTCTATCTTGACAATGCCGCGACCACCAAGGTCTTGCCATTGGTCGTGGATGCAATGCTTCCGTACTATACGGAATACTATGGCAATCCGAGCAGCTTTCACGCCTTCGCGCGTGAGGCGCATAAGGGCCTCGACGAGGCGCGCCGCACCGTATCACAATGTCTGAACGCGGCTGACCCGTCCGAGATCACATTTACCGGCGGCGGCAGCGAGGGCGACAACATGATCCTACGCGGCGTCGCGCGGGCGAACCGCAAGAAGGGGAAGCACATCATCACGACGGCGATCGAACACCATGCGATTCTGCATACGCTGATGGCCATGGAGGCCGACGGAACCGCCGAGGTGACCTATCTCCCGGTTGACGAATACGGTCTCGTCACGCCCGAGCAGGTAAAGGCTGCGATCCGGCCGGATACGATTCTCGTTTCGGTCATGTTCGCCAACAACGAGGTCGGTACGATCGAGCCGATCGCCGAAATCGGCGCTGTCTGCCGTGAAGCAGGCGTGCTGTTCCACACCGACGCGGTGCAGGCGGTTGGGCATGTACCGGTCGATGTACAGGCGATGAACATTGATCTTTTGACGCTGACCGCGCACAAGTTCCACGGCCCAAAGGGCATCGGCGCGGTGTACATCAAAAAGGGCATTCGCGTCCCCGCGCTTGTGCAGGGCGGTTCGCAGGAGAACAAGAAGCGCGCCGGAACCGAAAACATTCCGGGTATTGTCGGACTTGCCGCAGCGCTGCAATATCAGACCGAGCACATGGCGGAAAATGCTGAGAAGATGACGAAGCTGCGCGATCAGCTTTTGAACGGCATCGAGGAGCGGATCCCGGCGGTTGAGCTGAACGGGCATCGGACCAAGCGCCTGCCGAACAACGTGAACTTCTGTCTCCGGTACATCGAGAGCGAAAGCGTTTTGCTTTGGCTCGACATGAACGGCATTGCGGCGTCGTCCGGCTCGGCTTGCACGTCCGGTTCGCTCGATCCGTCGCACGTGCTGCTTGCGATGGGCGTTTCGCACGAGGCGGCGAACGGTTCGCTGCGTCTGACGCTCTCGGAGCTGACGACCGAACAGGAAATTGACTACGTGCTCGATGTGCTGCCGAAAATTGTACAAAGACTGCGGGATATGTCCCCGATCTATCCGAAGGGAGCGTAAAACAATGGTATATTCGGAAAAGGTATTGGATCATTTTCAAAATCCGCGCAACGTCGGGGAGATCCCCGATGCGGACGGCGTCGGCATGGTCGGCAACGCCAAGTGCGGCGATATCATGCAGATGTTCATCAAGGTCAATGACGATGAGATCATCGAGGACGTCAAATTCAAAACATTCGGCTGCGGCGCGGCGATTGCGACAAGTTCGATGGCAACCGAGCTGATTAAGGGCAAAAGCATTGACGAGGCGCTGCAGCTGTCCAACGAAGCGGTTGTTGAGGCGCTCGAGGGACTCCCTCCGGTCAAGATCCATTGCTCGGTGCTGGCCGAAGAAGCCATAAAGGCT
>JAUMVL010000221.1:2139-2974 GCA_030530185.1 Clostridia bacterium
ACGATTATCACAGGAAAAAAGCGGAAAAGGAAGCGCAGAAAACCGAATAATCGGGAAAGGAGTGCGCCGCCGTGTGCGATGAGGATGCGGCACTTTGCCAAAAAATCAGGATGGATCCGCCCGTTTCGATTGACGAACGGGCGGTTTTGTTTTAGAATGATATACAAAGATTGTGCTTGGCGCATGGTTGCTCCGGGGAGGATTTATGGTCGGATTTTGGATCGGTCTGGTTGTGGTACTGCTGCTCATGCTTGCGGTATTGGAGTTGAACAAAAACACGCTGCTCGGCTTTTTGCTGCTGCTGATTGTGACGGCGGGCTTCATTCTGCTGTTTATGAAGGTTCTGCACAACGGAAAATGGTATCACAAACTGCTCGGCTGGATCGGCTGGATCGCCTGCTTTGCCGCAATCGTATGTTTGACCTGGCCGCCCGTAAAGCTGGTCCCGGCCTATGAGGGCAATAAACCGGTGCGGAGCGGCATCGTTTCGACAAAGCTCGGCGACGTGCGCGGCGTGGTGATCGACGAGGGCGCGGTCGAGCTGTACGCAGGAATTCCGTTTGCGAAGCCGCCCGTAGGTGAACTGCGCTGGCGGGAGCCGCAGGATCCCGAGCCTTGGAACGGTGTTTTGGAGGCGGATCACTTCGCGCCGATGTTCATGCAGCCGACGAACATTCCGATCTATAATTCCTTACGACAGATCATCGGCTATCACGATTATAAGATTTCGCTGTCGGATAATTACATGCCGGCGGTCAGCGAGGATGCGCTGTATCTGAATATCTGGAAACCGGCGGGCGAGGTACAGAACCTGCCGGTGCTGGTGTATGTGCAC
>JAUMVL010000222.1 GCA_030530185.1 Clostridia bacterium
GCGGATTTTCGGGGTACAGATGCAGATAGCATTTTTGGACCTGCCATGCACCGTATTCTGCAGCGGATTCGGGATCGTAGCTTTCGTCGCCCGCAAGGCGCGCAGCCTCGGTGACCGCCGCCGAAACGATCTTATGCTGCCAATGCCCATACTCGCCGTTGACATCGTGGGAGAACACGACAAGCGGACGGCATTTTCGGAACAGGCGCACCAGCGCGCGCGTGACATCCTCGACGCGGAACCGATCGGCCATGGTCTGCTCATAATTGCCGTTGATGTCCATGAACCCGAGGAAAAACGGGTAGATGTCCGAACCCATTGTCCAGACGCCGTTCTCGGCCTCCGTTGTACGATAGCGCCGCTGATAGGTCACGTAGGCGACCGTACCCGAAAAGCCCTGCTCTGCGCCGTAGATCGGCACAATCGCGCCCATAAACAGCGTATCGTCGTCGGGGTGCGTCGAAACGATCAGATAGTCGAGATGATCCGGCGCCGTTTGCCACGGCCGGAACGGCTCGGGCAAAAGTCCGTCGCCGAACGCGCCGATGCGGCACAGCTCCATGCCCGCCTCACCCGCCTGAATGACGATGTGATCGACGCCTTCCGCAAGCATATGATAGGTATCGTAAAACGGCTGCGGCTGCTCCGACTTCAGCAGCGCGCCGTCCGCATCGTACTGCTCGATCGAAACGCCGTCGGGTATCGTCTGCCACTGAACAACAAGGAAGCTCGCCACGGCCTTATTTCTCCAGCGGAGCGTCAGGTGCTCGTTCGGGCCATAGCGTTCGGTCTCTTCCGACCAGTCCATCAGGCTGAACAGTTTTTTACGGGCATACGGATGCTGTTCTTCCCAGTCAATCGAAAGCCGGTAGCTCAGCTCCTCTGCAGCCTTGTCCGGTTCCGGCGTTGCGGCGGGCTCCGAATCCGCCGAATCGTCCGCTGTTCCGGCTGCCGGAAGCAGCAAAGCAAGCAGCAGAACCGCTGTAATCCTCAAAATCCAAGATCTTCTCATGTCGCTATTCCTGTTTTCCTTTTCTCATCATCCATAATCCGCTGCCGATCAGGCCGAGTGAAACGGCTCCCGCCGCAATCGCGCTCCAAAGCGGGATCCCGCGTCTTGGCGCAGGTTTGGGCCCCGCCGCAGGGGACGGACCCGGCGTGCCGGTCGGCTCCGGTGAAGCGGTCGGCGTCGGTTCCGGGGTCGGCGGATCGGTCGGCTCCGGCGTATCCGTGGGCTCCGGCGTTGGCGACGGGTTCGGCGGAACATAGCTCGACAACAGCGTTTCGCTGATTCCGTCGAACACATCGCTGCCGGCCGGTACCACGCCCGCAGCCATTCCGAATTGGTTGAACGCATAGGTGCCGTTGTTTCGACGCACCGCAAAGCTCGTTTTCTGCTGCGTCACATGCTTTTTGTACGCTTCCTTTGCAACCTCGAACGCGTCCTTGCCGCCGAACGCCGCAAGCGGGGCGTTTGCGTTGATGCGCAGCCGGGCAATCGGATACAGATGCAGATACACCTTCTGCACCTGCCATGTGCCGTATGCCGCAGCCGATTCGGGATCGTACGTCGGATCCGCTGCAAGCGTGAACGCCTCGACCGCCGCCTTGCTTGTCAATTTGTGCTGCCAGTGCCCGTATTCGCCGTCCTTGTCCTGCGCGAACACCACGACCGGATGGTACTTCCGATACGTCTGCACGATCGAACGCAGCACATCCTCATACACAAAGGTCGCTTTCAGCCGAGCCGAGGAGTTGCGCGGCACGTCCGGAAAGCCCAAAAACAGCGGGCGGTATCGCAAACCCATCGTCCACGCGCCGCTTTCAGCTTCGGTCATGCGGCGGCGCGTCTGGCACGTGACATATGCAATGCTGCCGACATATCCCTGCTCCGCGCCGTACGTCGGCACAACGGAGCCGAGATACAGCACATCATCGTCCGGGTGCGTCGCAATCAGCAGATAATCCAGATGATCCGGCGTTTCGAGCCACGCAAAAAACGGCTCGGGAAGCGTTCCGGCTCCGAATACGTGCAGCTGCGAAAGCTTCTCTTTTTTGATCTCGATGCGAAGCTCGAGCGAGCGCGCACGTGATTCGATCGGGACGATCGACTCAGGATTTGAGGCGAGCAGCTCATTGGAGAGCTCCGTTCCGTCCGCGTCGCGCTGAATGATCCGCACGCCGGTCGGGACTTCAAACCATTGCAGGCACAGGCTGGCAGCCGGAACGTCCTCCGTCCATGAGACGGTCACAACGGTTCCGGGGCGGAATGTCGCATACGATTGCACGCTGTTGTCCAGCACATACTGATCCGCATCTTCGTATGCGCCGAAGTCGAATTCACACTGCTTCGTAAGCTCCTGCGCCGTTTCGTCCCCCTCCGCGTACGCGGAAAGCGGACCGATCCCGATCAGCAGCGCCAAGATAACAGCCATAAGGGATACCCATCGTTTCATGTCGTCCAGTATACCACACTCCGCTCCAAACGAAAAGAAAAATCCTGAAATTCAGCAGGAAAAAAGCGGCAATTGCATGCCGCTCTTTATTGCAGGCAAACGGCGAATGCGGTCGGCAGGGACTGCGTTCCGTCGTACCAGATCCAGCCCGGCGGGACGTCGGGCGAAACGGTCAGCGCAAGCACGCGCATATGCCATTCCTTATGTGTGAAGATGTGCTTGCGGTCGTACTGCGTGATCGCGCCGATCGGACGCACGCCAAGCGCAGAAAGCTGCGCCATCGCTTCGTCCGCGGTCAGGCGGCCCGGAAGATTCGGAAGTTCGTAAAGACCGGCAAGCAGACCGTCCTCGGGACGCTTGCGGATCAGAAACCGATCGCCGTCGCGCAGAACGAATACGGTTTTCGGCTCGATTGTCCGCTTTTGCTTTCTTGATTTGACCGGGCGTTGTTCGATTGTCCCGTTTTGCAGCGCCTTGCATTGCGCCTTTAAGGGGC